>JACCUL010000259.1 GCA_013811855.1 Acidimicrobiia bacterium | reverse complement strand
CGTCAAGGGCCGCCAGCTCTCCGGCGCGTCGAACCTGATGTACCTCCGCCACAGCCAGACCGGCGCCGTCGAGGCCCGGTCTCGCTCCGGCTCGTGGGGCGGCCTCAACGCCGAGCTGCACCAGAACTGAGCCCGTCACTACCGTGGCGGTCATGGCGATCGATCATGGCGATCCGGTCGAGCTGCAGGCGGGCGGCCGCACGGTCACGATCACGAGCCCGGGCAAGGTCATGTTCCCGGAGCGCATGGAGACCAAGCTCGACCTGGCCCGCTACTACGTGGCCGTCGGCGACGAGATGATGCGCGCCGTGCGCGACCGCCCGACGCTGCTGCAGCGGTTCCCGAACGGCGTCCGCGGCCAGTCGTTCTTCCAGAAGCGGATCCCCGACAGCGCGCCGGACTGGCTCGTCACCACGACCGTCGCCACCGTCAACGGCACGGAGTCGCGGGCCATCGTCATGGCCGACCTGGCCCACGTGCTGTGGGCCGCCAACCAGGGATGCCTCGGCTTCCACCCGTGGCCGTACCGCGCCGATCAACCCGACGAGACCGACGAGCTGCGCCTCGACCTCGACCCCTCCCCCGGTGTCACGTTCGAGATGGTCAGGGAGGCGGCGGCCGATGTGCACGACTTCCTGACCGAGCTCGGCATCACCAGCTTCCCGAAGACCACCGGCAACCGCGGCCTGCACCTGTACGTGCGCGTCGAGCCCGGGCGGGACTCGTACGCCGTGCGCCAGGCCGCCGTCAGCGTGGCCAGGGAGATGGCGGCCCGCCGTCCCGAGCTGATCACCGCGGCGTGGTGGAAGGAGGAGCGCGGCGCCCGCGTGTTCGTCGACTTCAACCAGAACGCGCCGCACAAGACGGTCTTCGGCGCGTGGTGCGTGCGGGCCCGCGTCGGCGCCCAGGTGTCGACGCCGTTCCGCTGGGACGAGCTGCCGACGATCAACCCCGACGAGTTGACGCTGGCGACGGTGCCCGACCGGGTGGCCGCCGACGGCGACCCGTGGGCGGCGATCGACGACGCGCGGCAGTCGATCGAGCCGCTGGTCGAGCGCTACCGCCGAGACCTGGCCAAGGGCATCCCCGACGCGCCGTGGCCGCCCGTCTACCCGAAGATGCCCGACGAGGCGCCGCGGGTGAGCCCCAGCCGGGCCCGCCAGCCAGAGGCCTGAGCCCCACCGTCCCACGACGTGGGACAATGCCCGGACACACCCGTCCGGCACAGCGAGGAGAACCGACGCATGGCGATGGATCTGGTCATCGAGGTGGACAACGAACCCGGCGCGCTGGCTCGCGTGACGAGCGCGATCAGCGACGCCGGCGTCAACATCTCGGCAGCCACGTGCCTCACGGCCTCCTCCCGGGCCGAGCTGCACATCCTCGTGCCGCACGCCGATCCGGCCAAGCACGCCCTCGCCCTGTCGCAACTCGCCGTCACCCGTGAGCGCGAGGTCGTCGTCGTCGAGGTCGACGACCGGCCCGGCGCGCTGGCCGACCTCGCCCACACCGTCGCCGAGGCCGGCGTCAACCTCGACCTCGTCTACGTCGCCACGAAGAACCGCGTCGTCTTCGGGGCCAGCGACCTCGCCGGGCTGAGGGCGGCGGTCGGCGCCGGCTGGTGACCGACGTCCGGATCGTCGAGCTCGGCCCGGCCGACCGGGCGCTCGTCGTCGGAGCACCCGACCTGTTCGACGCTCCGCCGACCGAGGCGTTCACCGACCACTTCCTGACCGCACCCGGCCACCATCTGCTGATGGCGCTCAGGGGCGACACCGCGATCGGCTTCGTCACCGGCGTCGAGACGACGCACCCGGACAAGGGCACGGAGATGTTCCTGTACGAGCTGTCCGTCGGCGAGGACGACCGGCGGCAGGGCACGGGGACGGCGCTGGTGCGGGCGCTGGCCCGGGTCGCCGTCGACCGGGGGTGCAACGGCATGTGGGTCGGCACCGAACCGGACAACGAGGCGGCCATCGCCACGTACCGCGCCGCCGGCGCCCAGCTTCCCGAGCCGTGCGTGACGCTGACCTGGACGTTCCCCGACCTCGGGCTGTCCGGCGGCGGCTGACCCCGGCCGGGCGCCGACGTACATTGCGGCGATGGAAGAGACCATCTTCACGCTCGACACGCCGGACGGGGCGGCCCTCGAGGTGTACTGCTGGTCGCCCGAGAGCGACCCGCGGGCGATCGTCCAGCTCGCTCACGGCATGGGCGAGCACGCCGGCCGCTACCGCCGTCTCGGTGAGGCCCTGACCGAGGCCGGCTACGTCGTCTACGCCAACGACCACCGCGGCCATGGCCGCACCGCCGGCTCCGCCGAGCACCACGGCGACCTCGGTCCCACGGGGTGGAACGGCCTCGTCGGCGACCTCGCCACGCTGTCGGCCCGTGCCCGCGAGGAGCACCCGGGCATCCCGCTCGTGGTGTTCGGCCACAGCATGGGCTCGTTCGCGCTGCAGCAGCACCTGCTCGACCACAGCGGCGAGCTCGACGGCGCCGTGCTCTCGGGCACCACCGCGCTCGACGTCGTCCTGGCCGCCATCGATCCCAACGAGCCCGTCGACCTCAGCACGTTCAACGCGCCGTTCGAACCGGCCCGCACCGCGTTCGACTGGCTCAGCCGCGATCCCGACGAAGTCGACAAGTACATCGCCGACGACGCCTGCGGGTTCGGCCTCGACGCCGCGGCCACGGCGACGATGGTCGCCGTGACCGGTCCGCTGGCCGACCCCGACCGACTGGCCGGCATCCGCTCCGACGTGCCGATCTACCTCTTCTCCGGGAGCGCCGACCCGCTGGCCGGCGGCGGCCCCCTCGTGCAGCTCGTCGCCGACCGGTACCAGATGGCCGGCGTGCACGACGTCACCGTCGACCTCTACCCCGACGCCCGCCACGAGACGTTGAACGAGACCAACCGCGACGAGGTGACCGCCAACCTGGTGGCCTGGTTGGATCGCGTCACCGCCAGCTGACGGGTTCGCCCGGTTTCGAACCCGGCGCCGGGTTGAAGTGTGAGCTGTCGATACCGATCTCCGCCGTCTGGGCTCACACTTCGGCGCGGGGATCGGGTTGGCGGCCGGCCGATGCGAATCGTCTCCAAGATGCCGGCAAACGCCGGCCCGGAGCCCAGGGCCACGATCGTGCCGAGCGCCACGCCAGCGCGATCGGTCCCCGTGAAGAACGTCGTCTGGTACCCAGCCACGCCGACACCGGCGACGACAAGTGCGATCGTGTCGGTGCGCCGACGACCGAGCGCTCGCACCCCGCGGCGGCGCGCCGCCAGCACCCACAACCCGACGGCGCCGACGGCGATACGCAGCCCGCCGACACCGAACGAGTCCTCTTTGTGTCAAGAGGCTTTTCGTGGACGTCGCGTGGGTGGCTTCGACGTCGGGGCGTCAGCTCGGGTGCGGGCGGGTCGTAGGCTGCTGTCGGGTCCGGGAGTGGCTTGGTCGAAGAGTCGGTGTTCGGGGTGTGAGCCGGCCGCGCAGGCGACAGAGCCGTTCCCCGTGTGCCCTCCCGGGCCCGCCGCGACGCGTGCTGCCTGTTCGGCGTCGTGGCGGAGGCGAGCGTAGATGGCGTCGCTGATCCGTCGTTTGAGGGCGCGGAGCGCTTCCTTGCCGGAGTGGCCTTCGGCGATCTTGCGGTCGTAGAAGGCGCGCCCGTTGGTGTGCCGGTAGCGGATCTGGGTGACGGCGGCCATGTGGATGACGTGGTTGAGACAGCGGTTCCCGCGGCGCGACAGCCGGAACACCTTGCGCCGCCCGCCCGAGGACACCTCGATCGGGGCGGTGCCGTTGTAGGCGGCGAAACGGTCACGGGTTGGGAAGCGGGAGACGTCGCCGGCTTCGCCGATCACGGTGGCGGCGACGATCGGCCCGACCCCGAACAGCTCGGTCAGCGTCGTCTTCGACGCCGTCACCGCCGTGACGATGCGTCGACGGGCGTCACGACGCTGGGTGTCGAGGCGGACCAGGTCGGCGACGAGCTCCACGGCGAGCTCGTGGCGGGCCGTGGCCACCGCCCCGACCGGTTCGAGCCCATCAAGTAGGCGTGTGGCTTGAGCTGGGCTGATCTCGCCGGCGATGCCACCAGGGGCGAGGTCGCACAGCACCGAGTGCAGCCGGCAGGCGACCCGGTTGTGCTGCCGGGACAGGTCCCGGTGACGCTTCGCCCACACCTTCATCACCGCCGCATGATCCTCAACACGAACCTCCGGAACCGTTGCGCGCAAGGCGGCGACAGCGACCGAACGGGCGTCGTTGGGATCGTTCTTGTTGCTCGCACCCGTCGCCAGCAGCCGCACGCGCGCCGCCAGCTTCGGCTGCACGTCGACGACCCGCTCACCGGCAGCAACGAGCTGCTGGGCCAGTAGATAGCCGAGCCCGCCAGCACCTTCGATCGCCCACGTCCGCTCACCCAACGGTGCCGCCCACGCCATCAGCTGCTCGACCTGGTTGGCGGCCGACCGCACGCGCAGCTCGCCGAGCGGCGCCTCGCCCTCGTCGAGGGCCACCGCGGTGTGCGACCCCTTGTGCGGGTCGATCCCGATC
>JACCUL010000250.1 GCA_013811855.1 Acidimicrobiia bacterium | reverse complement strand
CGGCGCCGTCGACGTCGGCACCGGCCGCTGCTTGGACGCGATCCTCAGGTGATCGGTGATCCGGGCCGGCTCGAACCCGACCAGACCCCTGCGTACGGGCCGTGGATGGCGGCGGAACGTCGGCTCGTACGGGGTGGGGACGATCAGGGACACGGGTGGACCTTCGTTCAGGCCGGTCGCATCAGGCCGTGGTGCGCTCCGCCCGCCGGAACGTGATCATGTCAGCGAACGCGTAGGTGGCGGCGCCGCGGTAGCCGATCGCCGGCGGCGGCGGCGTGGCCAGCTCGGCCGACGCCGTCTGGAGGACGCTCGCCCAGGCGTCCTCACGGGACTCGTTCGCCAGGTAGGCGAGCGAGATGTGCGGTCGCCACGGCACGACGAGGTCCTGGCCGGCGACGGCGGACATCTCCGTCAGCACTGTCGCTCGGGCATCCACGATGGCCGGGACGGCGGCGTCGATCGTCTCGAGGGCGGCGACGAGGGCCGTGCCGCGAACTTCCAGCGCGTCGAAGGCGAACGTGATCGAGCCGGCGGCGGCGTCGAGCAGTGCCGTGAGAGCGACCCCCGAGCCGAGGGTGAGGGCATCGGTGTCGACGACCGCACCGGGCAGTGCGTCGATCATCTCTTGCAGCCGTGTCGCGGCCGGCTCGGCGGCCCGTGACGGGCTGCGCACGCTGAAGCCGTCGCACAGGGTGACGTGGTAGGTATCGGGCGGAAGCAGGGCCGTGATGCCGAGGCCGGGCGGGCTGGCGGCGAGGTGTTCGGCGACGGACCGCAGGGCGGCCAGCAGCGGTTCCTCGGTCCACACGGAGGGGTCCAACGCGAGGCGCGACAGGCCTGACACCGGGTCCGGCGCGTGATGGCGCGGGCCCGGGTCGAGCAGCACCGTCCAGCCCGGGAACGGCGCCCACGTCGGGACCAGGTCGACGAGCTTGTCGCACGTGATCGGCTCGTTCACGCAGTGATCTCGTACGTGCTCGGCTCGGGGAAGTAGGCGTGCAGGAACTCGCCGACCAGCTCGTTCTTGCGCTCGGCCGTGATGAGCTCGGAATCGGTGTCGTTGAGGCAGAACGTGTCGCAGTCCCGAGTCGCCAGCAGCGACTGGAGCTGGCCAGCCACGTTCCACCCACCGAGATCCACGTAGCGACTGGTGATCTCGCCGGGCATCGCGCGGCCGAGGAGGTAGGCCACGTGCTGGTGGACGCCCGACGCCACCGGCAGATCGGACGGGCTGCGGACGCGGCTGGCGTTCGTGCGCCGCAGCTCGACCGGGAAGCGTCGCTCGATCTCGTCGTGCACGGAGCGCAGCTGTGCGTATGGGGCGTGCTTGAACTTCTGCGTCGGCTCCCGCCCGAACTCCTCGCTCACGATCCGCCGGGCGTTCATCGCCGCGCTGTCGACGGGCTTGAACGTCGGGCCCGGTTCACCCAGCGGGATCAGCGCCCGGGACAGGAAGAACTTGGCCAGCCCGCTGGCGTGGAAGAACTTGGCGCCGATCACGCGCCGGGCGAAGAAGAAGTCGTCGTTCATGTACACGTAGTGCTCGGCCAGGCCGGGGACGTGGTGCAGGCGGGACTCGATGGCGTGGGAGTTGAACGTCGGGAGGTGGCCGTGATCCTCGAAGATCTCCCGGTGGCTCACGACGGTCAGTCCGGGATGGTCGGTCCGCAGCCAGGTCGGGTGCTGATCGTCGGTGACGAGGTAGACGTGGTTGACGAAGTCGGCGAACTTCTCCACCGAGCGCAACGAGTACCGCAGCTCGTCCCGGGAGGTGAAACGGGCCACCGTGTCCGCCTCCTCGTGCAGGGTGCTGCGGTCGATGATGCCGAGCGTCGCTCGGCGGCGGGCCTGCCAGGCGGGATCGTCACCGTCGACCCACGTGTAGACGAGGTCGATCGGGAACTCCAACTCGTTGAAGTACGTGACCGTCACGGCCTGCTCGTCGATCTTCGGCGTGGCGAACTCGTCCGCGGTGATCCACGGTGTCGAGCCGTTCCAGCGCCGCGGCACGAGCCGGCCGGGCTCGGCCTCGGAGACGCGCCAGAACTCGATCTCGCACCCGTAGACGTCGCCGAAGGCGTCGACACCGCTGGGATCGGCGCGGTATTCGAACACCCGCCACACCCAAGCCTGCTCGGCCAGCCAGCGCAGGCGCGACCAGGCCGTCGTGGCGACGTGGCGGGTGCGTTGGCGCGGTGGGATCGACGGGGCATCGAAATGCACATAGGCGGTGGGGATCGTCCGCAGGAACGCCAGCACGTCCTCGCGCCGGCCGTCGCGGACACCGACGCGCAGTCGGTTGGACGACTCGATGGGCACGACGCGTGTCGGCATCGACAGCGCTTTGGCGACGTCGAGCACGAGCTGGCGGTTGGCGATCATCGCGTCGCGCGCCACCGATGTCCGACGCCGTCGAGCCACGACCCCCGTGAAGCTACGACTCGAGCTGGGCACGGTCGTGACGAAGACGTCGTCGGCCGTCGCGTAGTGGGTCAACCGCGAGCGGGCCAGCCGCAACGCCACGGCGCGGGCACGCGCCTCGCGCTTCGACCGGTACCGGTTGCGCAGCTCGAGGACCTCGTCCAGGCGATCGGTGCGCCGGAGCACTCTGATCGCCCGCGAGCGGACCGATCGCCGGATTGACGTGCGTGTCACCACGGTCATGACGCGTCGGCCGTGACCGACGGGAGCAGATCCTCGCCGGCGCGCCGACGGATCGCCTCGTACTCGTCGGACGTCGCCGTGGTCAACCGCTGGCGCACGTGCTCGGACATCGGGCGGGCACGCGGTTCGGTGACGTTCGAGAAGTGCTGCTGGAGGAACCGCCGGACGATGGGCTGTTCGGCCGCGCCGGACAGGTACGGGTTGATGGCGCGGGCGATCTCGACCCCCCTGGTCGACAGGCTCGGATTGCGGACGACGTCGTACCGGATACGCGCCGGCCGCGGCATCCCACTGCGGATCATGAAGCGCCGCAGGTACTCGGTGGGCCCGGCGGCGATCTCGGTGAAGTCGCCGATGGCGACGCGCCGCCGGCCGAACGCGTCGTCGAGGGCGTCGACGACCGGCCGCCACCGCAACGTGTCCTCGGCGAGGCCGGCGAACCAGTCGTCGAACGAGTGCGACCGGCCTTCGTTGATCGTCTGCAGGTAGTACGACTCGACGAAGTCGGCCATCGGCCGCACGTAGAAGACCAGGCGGACGTCGTCCTGCGGGCACAGGTCCGACCACGCCGTTGCGAGCACCGCGGCCCGGGGGTACAGGCCTCGGCCCTGGCCGTCGAACGGCCGGCCGAGGCCGTTCTCGTGGGAGAGCAGCACGGCGTCGGCCCCGGTCGCCACCTCCTTGGCGATCCGTTGGCGGAGGGTCTCGGGGTGCCGCAGCAGCCGGCGTCCCCAGCCGATGAGCGCGGTGGTCTCGTGTCGTGCGATCAGCCCGACGGTCGGTCGCCGGCGGTGACGCCGCGCTCGGTCGGCGAAGTAGTTCTGGATCAGGGATGTCCCGGTCTTGTGCGCTCCGACGTGCAGGACCAAGGCCACGGACGCCGACGTTACCGTTGGCCACCCCGGCGAAACCGGGAACATCCCGTTCGCTCACCCGCCCGTCACGCGGATCCCCGAAAACCGCGGTGGCCCGCCGTCCGCGCGTGTGCTTGACTGGCGGGACCAGAGGAAGGAGGTGGTCCACCACAATGCATGACAGTCGTTTCGGGACCCTGGAGGTGGTTGGCCGCTAGGCCGCCCTGGGCTGGACC
>JACCUL010000248.1 GCA_013811855.1 Acidimicrobiia bacterium | reverse complement strand
GCGCCGAGCCGGCTCCACATCCCCTCGCCCCTGGCGAACGACGTGATCGACTGCGTCGAGGAGCAGCACTCCATGTCCGTGTCCGGGTGCCGGGCCCAGGCCAGGCGGGCCTCGGTCGTGGCGATGGTCGTCTGCGTGGCGTGGGGGCCGGCGGCCCGGCTGCGCTCGAAGTCGATCACCTCGTCCGACTTGAGGAGATCGGGCAGTGTGGACGGGACGTAGCGCATCTTGTAGTCGGCGGCCTCGGTCAGCCAGGCGAGCAGTCGCTCGTCGGTCGGCGTCGGCGTGGGCGTCTCGAACGAGGTGTGCTGCACCACCATCTCGGCGGCGACGGGACCGGCGTTGGACAGGCCGACGAGCCAGTCGATCGACAACTCGTGGGCGGCGGCGAGGGCGAGCACCGTGTCGAGGCGGGGCAGACGACCTGAGGTGGGCGACAGCAGTTGGGCCAGCGTCGTGCGGTCGATGCCGGCCCGCGCCGCGAACTCGCCCCGCTTCAGGCCGGATCGCTGGAGAGCGTCGGTGAGGCGTTCGACGAACAATTCGACCGGGAGCGGGCTGATCTGCATCGTAACGAGCATAGGCACGACAGAACGGGTGCACTCACAACATCACGGGCACGGCTGATCGGTATACATCTTGACGCATGACGACCAGCAGGACGCCGGACCACGTGGAGTGGCCGACGCTCGCCGTGGCCGCAGCCATCATCGGTGGCTTCGCGGCGATCCTCCTCGTCCAGGACCATCTGCCGACCGCCGCAGTCATCGTCGCGCTCGCCGTCCTCGGCGCCTGGTACACGTCCCTCCAGCACGAGGTGATCCACGGGCACCCGACGCCGTGGCGCAACGTGAACGCGCTGCTGGCGGCGCTGCCGCTCGACCTCGTCACGCGCATCGCCGACTACCGCGACCAGCACCTCCTGCACCACCGCACCGAGGACTTGACCGATGCGGACCTCGACCCCGAGAGCTTCTACGTCTCCCCGCAGACGTGGCACCGTGCCGGGCCGTTGCGTCGCGCCGGCATCCTGGCGATGCGCACGCTGGCCGGGCGACTCGTGCTCGGCCCGTTCGTCGCCGCGTGGCGGCACTGGCGGCGGGGCATCGCCTCGATGCGCTCCCCGGCGGGCGTGGCGCGGGTCGTCGGCCACATCGGCGCGGCCACGCTCGTGGTGCTCGTCGTACGGGCCAGCGGGCTGTCCGTGTGGGTCTACGTCGCCGGGGTCTGCTGGGCCGGCGGCGGGCTGTCGCTGCTGCGCTCGTTCGCCGAGCACCGCCTCCCCGAGCGGGGGTCGCGGTCCGCCGTCGTGCGCGCCGGCACGTTCTTCTCGCTGCTGTTCCTCAACAACAACCTCCACCACACCCACCACGCCCGCCCCGGCGTGCCCTGGTACGAGCTCCCCCGCGTCCACGACGCCATCGACGGCGCCAGCGCGGCGGCCGCCGGCGCCGGTCTGTACCGCGGCTACTGGGAGGTGGCCTGGCGGTTCCTCGTGCGCCCGTTCGACGTCCCCGTCGCCGGCGTCGCCGGCGTCGCCGAGCTCCCGCCGACCTCACCGACCGCCGTCGTCTGGGCGGCACCCACGGTCGCCACGTTGAGGGCGGCGGGCATGGAGCACGCCGGGTGAGTGGGCGCCGGGTGTCAGCCGTCGGATCGGGCTGACCGAGACGCCAGCGTCGCCGCCACGTCGTCGTGCTCGAAGAAGCGGGCCACCTCCAGCGCCGACGGTGAGCCGAGCAACGGGTCGGCGCCGGCGGCCAAGAGATGGTCGACGGCAGCCGAGCGCTGGAACGCCGCCGCGGCGAGCGCCGTCTGCCCGCGATCGTTGCTGCGGGCGTGGTCGGCGTGGCGCGCCAGCAGAGCGCGGACCGTCCCGGGTCGGTCGTGGTAGGCGGCGAGGATCAGCCGCGTGTCCCCGGCGGCGTTGATGAGGTCGACCGGCAGGCCGGCATCGACGTCTGCGGCCAGATCGTCGGCCGCCCCCGAGCGGGCGAGGTGAACATCCGGTGGGCGAAGGCCAGCGTCTCGTCGTCCAGCTCACCAGGCGGGTCGTCGTCCGACATCGGCTCGACGCTGACGACGCGTCGTATCGTCCCGACGTGGCCGCCGACCGTCAGCTCGACGCCGACCTGGAGCTCGCCGTGGCCCTGGCCGACGCCGCCGACGCCGTCACCCTGGCGCCGTTCGAGGCCCGCCGCTTCACGGTGTCGTGGAAGTCCTCTGACCGAGGGCCGGCGACCGAGGTCACGGAGATCGACCGGGCGACCGAAGCGGCAGTCGTCGCCGAGCTCGCCGCCACCCGGCCCGACGACGGGGTCTTCGGCGAGGAGCTCGGCGTGTCCGGCCGCGCCGGCTCCCCGTGGCAGTGGGTCATCGATCCGATCGACGGCACGTCGGGCTTCGCGCGCGGCATCCCGGTCTGGGCGACGCTCATCGCCCTTGTACACGAGGAGCGCGGCCCCGTCGTCGCCGTCGTCTCGGCGCCGGCGCTCGGGAGGCGCTGGTGGGCGACCACCGGTGGGGGTGCGTTCGCCGACGGTCGCCGCTGTCAGGTGTCGGACGTCGCCGATCTGGCCGAGGCGCAGGTGGCGGTGACGTTCAGCCCTGGCTGGGATGCGCTCGGACTGACCGGGGCGCTCGTCGAGCTGGCCTCGAGCGCCCGGCGGGCGCGGGGGTTCGGCGACTTCTGGCAACACGCCCTCGTGGCCGAAGGTGCCCTCGACATCGCCGTGGACGCCGTCGGGGTGGCGCCCTACGACCTGGCCGCCGTGCGGCTGCTCGTGGAGGAAGCGGGCGGGACGTTCACCGACCGCCACGGCGTCGCCACCCACGAGCACGACACGGCCATCAGCAGCAACGGCCACCTCCACGCCGAAGTCCTCCGCCGACTCACCGGCTGAAGGCCAGTGGGATGTCAACGGCACGTGGCGCACGTGCCGCGGAGGGTCACCTCGACGTCGAACAACGACCCGCAGCTCGTGCACAACAGGCGGTGGTGCGGCCGCCCGCGGACGAAGCCCTCCGCGTCCTGCGGTCCGACCGACCGCAGGGCGCGGGCGCGTCAGGGTTCGGCGATGTCCTCGGTGGCGGGACCGAAGGAGAACCACACGTCGACGATGTCCTTCGGGTCGGCGCTCCAGTCGTAGGCCAGCACCTGCTCGCGACTGCGCCGTCCGAGCCGGGAGCGCATCACGTCGAATGCTGTGGCGCCGCGCAGCATGATCGGCTCGACGCCCGCGTCGGGGGCGGTCGGCGACGCCAGCACGTCGTGGCCGAGCTCGACTCGGACCGGGTGTTCCAGCGACTCGACCAGCGCGGTCGCGGCGAGGTGGACGATCGGCGTGTCGCGCTCGGCCGGCAGGCCGAGCGCGGCGCGCACGTCCTGGCGGTGGGTCTCGACGTCGATCACGGGTCGGACCTGCTCGAACTGCTCGAACAGCTCGCTGACCGGCCCGGTCTGGTCGTCCCACCTGGCCAGCAGTTCGTCGACCGGGAGCTCCCGGTTGCGCTCGACCTGCGACGCCGTCCACGGATCGGTTCCCGCGCCGGCGATGCGACCGTTGGCGACGTCGTCGGTGATGCCGGCCACGTGCGACAGCACGTCGCGCACGGTCCACTCCGGACAGGCCGGCACCGAGGTCTGCAGTTGGTCGGCGTCGAGCGACCGGAAGAGGGCGGCGAAGCGGGCCTGGCCGTCGGCGTAGAGCCGGGCGATCGAGATCTCCATCGCCGCGCCGGCCCTTTAGGAGTAGTACGGGTTCTCGCCGATGGTGTGGTCGGTCAGGTCCTTGACCCGCTCGACGCCCTCGATCGCTTCGACGAGCATCGTCTGCACGCCGTCCAGCATCGTCAGCCGGCTCATCGAGCAGCCGTGGCAGCCGCCGCCCATCGTGAGGTAGGCCGTGCCCTCACCGTCGTGGCCGACGTACGAGACGAACCCACCGTGCGCGGCCAACGCCGGGTTGACCTCCGTCGAGACCATCGCCTCGATCTCGGCGGACAGCGGGTCGTCGCTCGTCAGGCCGTCGACGACGGGCGCCGCCGGTCGGTTGGGGTTGCGGATGACGAGGCCTTGGGTGTCGGTGTGGTCGAGGACGGCCCCCTGCAGCAGCTCGACGTCGCGGCCCGGGATGATCACCTTGAGCCCCTCGTGGGTGCGCACCTCGTCGCTGAACTCGGCCGTGAGGTACTCGTCGAAGCTGAGGTCGTAGCGGAACTCCTCGCCGGGGGCGGAGGCCAGCTCGAGGCGCAGGCCAAGCGAGTCGGCCTCGGGCTCCTCGGCCCGCAGCTCCACGAGCTTGGCGAGCGCGCCCGGGGTGATGTCGACGATCGGTTCGCTCGACGGCGGGGCGGCCGGCGCGGCCAGGGCCGAGATCGGGCTGCCGTCGGGGGGCGTCATGCGCTCAACGCTACCGTGGGAACCCGACGTCCCCGGATGGCCCAAGGAGGATCGCCATGGCCGTCGACCTGAACCACACGATCGTCGACGCCACGGACCCGGCCGCCTCGGCGGCGTGGCTGAGCGAGATCCTCGGACTCGACGCGCCAGCGCGGTGGGGACCGTTCTGGGAGGTGCCGACGAGCAACGGGGTCAACCTCGACTTCCATCGCCACGAGGCCGACACCAACATCGCCCCGCAGCACTACGCCTTCCTCGTCAGCGAGGACGAGTTCGACGCCGCCCACGCCCGGATCGTGGCGCGCGGCATCGAATTCTACGCCGATCCCGCCGGGCGGCGCGCCGGCGAGATCAACCACCACGACGGCGGCCGCGGGTGCTACTTCGCCGACCCAGACGGCCACTGGATGGAGATCATCACCCGCCCCTACGGCGGCGGCGACTGATTCGCCGGCCGACCAGTTTGCGCCCGCCCTGATGAGGGAGAATGGACGGCGTGGCTGTCGTGGCCGTCGCCGTCATCGGGATGCTCGCCGCCGCGACGGGCGTGTCGTGGTGGCGCCGACGGCGATTGGCGCCGCAGGACATCCGGCCCCTGACCCCACCCGAGCAGGCCGACGTGATCGGCCGGGCCGACATCGCCGACCTCGACGCCCGGTTCGCCGCAGTGGCACAGGAGCACGCTCGGGAGATCGACGAGCTGTTGGCCTCCCGGCTCCGTCCGCTCGTCGTGCGCGGCGTGCCCGTCTGCCGGGTCGAACCGATCCCCTTCCTGCGGGCCGCTCGGGTCAGCTTCGCCGACGGCACCGCGCTCGTGGCCAAGGGGGCGGTGCCCGGCGATCTCGGCGTGCTCGCCGCCGCGCTGCGGGCCCACCGCGTCCGCCCGTGGAGCTGGTCGTCGGGACAGACGGGCACCAGGCTGGAGCTCGGCTGGAAGGGTGACCGCCACCGCCTCTCGCTCGTCGTGACCGGCCTCGACCAACCGAGCTGAGTCCGAGCCGGACCGGCGAGCGAGCCGGTGTGCCAACCTTGCCCGGTGACCGAAGGCAGCCGGAAAGCGATCCTCTACGCCTTCTGCGCCAACTTCGGCATCGCCATCGCCAAGTTCATCGGCTTCCTGCTCACCAGCTCGGCCGGTCTGCTCGCCGAGGCCGGCCACTCGGCGGCCGACACCGGCAACCAGGCGCTGCTGCTGTTCGGCGGCAAACGGGCCCGGCGCAAGGCCGACACGGAGCACCCGTTCGGCTACGGCCGGGAGCGCTTCTTCTGGGCCTTCGTGGTCGCCATGGTGCTGTTCTCGATGGGCGGACTGTTCGCGCTGTACGAGGGCATCCAGAAGGTCCGCGACCCCCACGAGGTCGAGGGCCTCGGCATCGCTATCGGCATCCTCGTGTTCGCCATCGCGCTGGAGTCGGTGTCGCTGCGCACGGCGTACAAGGAGGCCAGGCAGGTCAAGCCGGCGGCGATGTCGTGGTGGCGGTGGATCCGTGTCTCCAAGCAGCCCGAGCTGACCGTCGTCCTGCTCGAGGACGTCGGCGCCGAGCTCGGTCTGGTCTTCGCCCTGGCCGGCGTGACGACCGCCCACATCACGGGCGAGCCCCGCTGGGACGCCGTCGGCTCCATCACCATCGGGGTGCTGCTCGTGATCATCGCCATCGTGCTGGCCATCGAGACCAAGGGGATGCTGATCGGCGAGGGCGCCTCGCCCGCCGACGTCGAACGGATCGAGACCGCGTTCGCAGGGACCTCGAGCGTGCGTCGCCTGATCCATGTGCGGACCGAGCACCTCGGCCCCGAGGACCTGCTTGTCGTGGCCAAGGTCGAGTTCGACCCGGCACTGTCGGTGGCCGAGCTGACCCACGCCATCGATGCCGCCGAGGAACACGTCCGCGAGGCCGTCCCGGCGGCCACGCTCGTCTACATCGAGCCCGACGTGTACGACGCGCCTCCGGCGTGACGTGACGCCGCACCGCTCGGCCGGCACGCTCGCCGTGATCGGCGCGGTGATCGTGTTCTCGAGCAGCTCGTCGATCGTCAAGTGGGCCGACACGAGCGGGCCTGTCGTCGCGTTCTGGCGCATGCTCGGCGCCGTCGCGATGTGGTGGATCGTCATCGTCGTGCGCCGGGCCGCGACCGGCCGACCACCGCCGTCACGCCAGGTGTGGCGGGCGGTGCTCCCGGCCGGCCTGTGCTTCGGGTTCAACATCAGCATCTTCTTCACCGCCGTGACCCGCACGAGCATCGCCCACGCCGAGTTCATCCCCTCGCTCAGCCCACTGCTGCTCGTGCCGGCCGGCGCACTGCTGTTCGGCGAGCGGCCGGACCGGCGGGCGCTGCCGTGGGGTGCGGTCTCGATCCTCGGCCTGGCCATCGTGCTGTCGTCGGGTGGCGGTGGCGAGGCGTCGCTCGGCGGCGACCTGCTCGTCCTCGTGGCCGTGCTGACGTGGGTGGCCTACCTGCTGCTGGCCCGCCGGGCCCGGGCGACGGCCGACGTCGTCGACTTCATGGCGACGATGATGCCGATCGGCGTGCTCACGGCCGGTCCGGTGGCCGCCCTCATCGCGATCGACGAACTGTGGCCGCTGTCGGCGAAGGGCTGGATTGCCGCCGGACTGCTCACGGTTCTCACCGGGATGGTCTCGCACGGGCTCATCGCCTTCGCCCAGCGGGAGGTCGACGTCGGCACCATCAGCATCCTCCAGGTCGGCCAACCGGCGCTCGCCGTCGGCTGGGCCTTTCTGATCCTCGGCGAGGAGATCACCGTCCGACAGGTGCCCGGCATGGTGCTCGTCATCGCCGGACTCGTCGTCTTCGTGCGCACGAGCCAGCGCCGCAGCAGGGCCGGTAGCGTGGTCGCCGACACACGTGGGGAGCTCGCAGGCACAGCGGGCTGAGAGGGTGGCGGCCGCCACCGACCCGAGAACCTGATCCGGGTAATGCCGGCGGAGGGAGTGCCAGTGAACCGCACGGTCATCGTGATCACGGGAGCCTCGCCGCTCGACCGCCGCGCCGTGGCCGAGCTGCCGATCGACGCCGTCATCATCGCCGCCGACGGTGGTCTCGACCACGCCAGGGCGGCGGGGCTGGAACCCGGCACGCTCGTCGGCGACCTCGACTCGATCTCGGCCGGCGGGCTGGCGTGGGCGACCGAGCACGCCACGCTCGTGCGCCATCCCGTCGACAAGTCGGCCACCGACACGGAGCTCGCCGTGGCCCACGCCGCCTCGCTCGGGCCGTCGCGCATCATCCTGGCGGCCGGTGTCGGCGACCGGAGCGACCACGCCGTCGCCGCCCTGGGCGCGCTCGGCGCGCCGGAGCTGGCGGCCGTCGAGCACCTCGAGGCGTGGTGGGGCACCGACCACCTGTGGGTCGTCCATGCTCCCCGCCGGGTCGAGCTGCCGCTCGGTGAGGGGACCGTGTTCTCCGTGCTGGCGATGCACGGGGCGGCGACGGGCGTGACCGTGACGGGCGCCCGCTGGCCGCTCGAGCACCACGACCTCGCCCCGCTCGTCGGCCTCGGGGTCAGCAACGTCGCCGCCGACGACGTGGTCACCGTCGCCGTGGCCGGCGGCATCCTCACGGTCTTCGTCCCGGTCGTGCAGGGTGTGTCGTGAGCGGGCGGATCGTTGCCGCGACGCTGTGTGCCGGACTGCTCCTCGTCGCCTGTGGTGGCGACGGTGACGAGTCGGGACCGCTGACGATGGTCGTGTACGACTCGTTCACCGACGAGGGCCCGCTCAACGACGCGCTGGCCGAGTTCACGGCCGAGACCGGCATCGACGTGCGGCTCGTCGTCGCCGGCGACACCGGGACGATGGTGTCCAAGGCCGTGCTCACGGCGGGCAACCCGGAAGGCGACGTCATGTTCGGCGTCGACAGCACGTTCCTGTCGCGCGTCGTCGACGAGGACGTCTTCGTCGCGTACGCGGCCGACGGGCTCGACGCCGTGCCGGCGTGGATGCGCCGGCTCGTCCCCGACCACGAGCTGACCCCGGTCGACTTCGGCGACGTCTGCGTCAACGTCGACTCGGCCTGGTTCGCCGCCAACGGCGTCGAGCCTCCGACCGGCCTTGCCGATCTGACCGACGAGCGGTACCGCGACCTGCTCGTCGTCCAGAACCCGGCGACGTCGTCGGTCGGCCTGGCCTTCCTGCTGGCGACGGTGGCCGCGATCGGTGACGACGAGTGGCCGGCGTACTGGGCCGATCTCCGCGCCAACGGCGTCGAGGTCGTCGACGGCTGGACGGAGTCGTACTACGAGCGCTTCTCGGGAGCGAGCGACGGCGACCGCCCGCTCGTGGTCAGCTACGGCACCAGCCCCCCGGCCGAGGTCGTCTTCGCCGAGACGCCGATCGAACGGGCCACGACGACCGTCCTGCCGGACACGTGCTTCCGGCAGGTCGAGTTCGCCGGCGTGCTGCGCGGCACGCAACGACCCGACGCGGCGGGGCGCCTCGTCGACTTCCTCGTGTCGGCCCGGTTCCAGCAGGAGCTCCCGCTGAGCCTGTTCGTCTACCCGGCCAACGAGGATGTCGGGCTGCCGGCGGTGTTCACCGAGAACGCCATCGTCCCGGCCGATCCGGCGACGGTCGACCCGGCGACGATCGCCGCCAACCGCGAGGCGTGGATCGACGAGTGGACCGACGTCGTCGTGTCGTGACGCCGCCAAACCGGTTGCCCCGCTGGTTGCCGATCGCGCTCGCCGTGGCACCGGCCGGCTTCCTCGCCCTCTTCTACGCCTGGCCCGTGCTGACATTGCTGGCGCGCGGGCTCGGCGTGTCCGCCATCGCCGACACGCTCGGCGAGGCCGGCACGTGGCGGGTGCTGTGGTTCACGACGTGGCAGGCCGCGTTGAGCACGCTGCTCACGGTCGCCGTCGGCCTGGCCCCCGCCTTCGTCATCGCCCGCTACCGCTTCCCCGGTCGGCGGCTCCTGGGCGGCCTCCTGACGGCGGCGTTCGTGCTGCCGACGGTCGTGATGGCCGCCGCCGTGCACGCGTTGCTCCCCGGCCGCTGGTCCAACGGGGCCGTGGCCATCCTCCTCGCCCACGTGCTGTTCAACCTCACGGTCGTCGTGCGCACGGTGGGGGCCACGTGGTCGCGCCTGCCGACCGACATGGAGGCCGCCGCGGCCACGCTCGGCGCCTCGCCCGGCACTGTCGCCCGGTCGGTCACGCTGCCGTTGCTGGCGCCGGCCGTGCTCGCCGCCGCGGCCATCGTCTTCGCGTTCACGTTCACATCCTTCGGTGTCGTGCGCGTCCTCGGCGGGGGCCGCCGGACCACCGTCGAGGTGGAGATCTGGCGGCGGGCGACGCAGCTCGGCGACACGGCCACGGCGGCGACGCTGACCGTGCTGCAGCTGGCCGTCGTGGTCACCGTCGTGGCGTGGACGGCCCGCCAC
>JACCUL010000245.1 GCA_013811855.1 Acidimicrobiia bacterium | reverse complement strand
CGTCGGGGGCCGCGGTCCGCGCGCCGCCCGCGCCGCCGGGTTGAGCTTCGTCCCCGAGGACCGCCTCGGGACGGGCCTCGTCCCCGGCCTCAGCCTGACCGACAACACGCTGTTGACCCGCCGGCGGTCGTTCTTCGTCGACCGCAGGGCGGCCCGCGCCGAGATGGAGCAGGCCATCGACGCGTTCGAGATCAAGACCCCGGGCACCGAGGCGCAGGCCCGGGTGCTGTCGGGCGGCAACGCTCAGAAGGTCCTCCTGGCCCGGGAGATGGAGGGTCTCGGGACGGACGGCGGGCCGTCGGTGACGATCGTGTCGGCGCCGACGCGGGGCCTCGACATCGGCGCCGCCGAGTTCGTGCGCGCCACCCTGCACGACGCCCGCCTCCGGGGTGGGGCCGTGCTGATCATCAGCGAGGACCTCGACGAGGTGCGCAGCCTGGCCGACCGCATCATCGTGCTGTACCGGGGCGCCATCGCGCTGCAGGGACGGACCGACGAACTGACGGTGCAGGAGATCGGGCTGGCGATGGCCGGGATCGGCGCCGACGAGCCGCTGGGCCGCTGATGCAGGTCCGCCTCGAACGGCGCCGCCAGCAGAAGTGGTGGTACGCCGCGGTCACGCCCGTGGTGGCCGTGCTCGGCGCCTTGCTGGCCGGGGCGGTGTTTCTCGCCATCGAGGGCTTCGCTCCGCTGACCGTCTACCGGGCGCTCGTCGAAGCCAGCTTCACGACGGACTTCGGGATCACCGACAGCCTGGCCAACGCCACGCCGCTCGTGCTCACGGGACTCGCCGCCGGGGTGGCCTTCCGCATGAACCTGTTCAACATCGGCGCCGAAGGGCAGCTCTACGTCGGGGCGATCTTCGGCAGCTGGGCCGGCATCGCCGTGGCGCCCGAGCTGCCCGGTGTGCTGGCGGTGGCGGTGGTGCTGGTGTGCTCGGCGCTCGGCGGCGTGGTGTGGGCGTTGCCGATGGCGGCGTTCCGCGCCTACCTGGGTACGAGCGAGATCATCACCAGTCTGATGCTCAGCTTCGTCGCGCTGTACCTCATGCGGTACCTGATCTTCGGGTCGGGCTCGTACTGGCGGGACCCCGAGGTGACGAACTTCCCGCAGGGCAAGAAGATCGCCGCGTCGGCCGAGCTGCCGTACTTCGGTCAGTACCAGACGCACCTCGGCCTCGTCGTCGTCGTCGCCGTGGCCGTGCTGATCTGGGCGTTGATCCGGTTCACCTCCGTCGGCTACGACATGAACGTCGTCGGCTCGTCGCCGGCGGCGGCCCGCTACGCGGGCATCCCGGCCGGGCGGGTCGTGCTCGTGGCGCTGCTGCTGTCCGGCGCGCTCGGCGGACTGGCCGGTGGCGTCGAGGTGGCCGGGCGGGCCCACGCCCTCGACCCCAACGGCCTCGAGCTGGGGCTCGGCTACAGCGGCATCGTCGTCGCCGCCCTGGCCCGCTACAACCCGTTCGGGATCATCGTCGTCGCCGTGCTCCTCGGTGGGCTGCGCAACGCCGGTTTGGCGCTGCAGAGCCTGCCCGGCGAGCGGGTCCCCGTCGAGGTGTCCCTGATGCTGCAGGGCGCGATCTTGCTGTTCGCCATCGGCGCCGAAGTGTTCGTGCGCAACCGCCTCCGCATCGTGCGTCGTGGTCCGGCGGTGGCGACGTGAACGACTCGGCGCTCGTCCTCACGCTCGCCGCGTCGATGGCGGCCGCCGTGCCCATCGCGCTCGCCGCGCTGGGCGAGCTGCTGGCCGAGCGCAGCGGCGTGCTCAACCTGGGCGTGGAGGGGATGATGCTGATCGGCGCCGTGTGCGCGTTCCAGGCCGGCGGCGCCGGCAATTTGTGGCTGGCCCTGCTGCTGGGGTCGCTGGCCGGCATGGGGTTCTCGGTCCTCCACGCCGTGCTGAGCGTCACGTTCCGGGCCAGCCAGATCGTCTCCGGCCTGGCGCTGACGATCCTCGGCACGGGGCTGGCGACGTTCGTCGGCAAGTCGATCGAGGGACAACCGCTGGCGCTCGACTTCCGGCCGATCGACATGGGTGTGCTCTCGGACCTGCCGCTCATCGGGCCGGTGCTCTTGCGCCAGGACCCCATCGTCTACGCCACGATCGCGCTCGCTGTCGTGATCGCCTTCTACCTCAACCGCACGCGCGCCGGCCTGGCCGTGCGGTCGGTGGGGGAGTCGCCGGCGACGGCGGACACGATGGGCGTCGCCGTGGCCCGCACCAGGTACCTGCACGTGCTGGCCGGTGGGTTCCTGGCCGGTGCCGCCGGCGCGTACCTGGTGCTCGGTCAGGTGCCGTCGTGGAGCCAGGACGGCACCACCGGCGGTCTCGGCTGGATCGCCGTGGCGCTCGTCGTGTTCGCCTCGTGGCGGCCGGTGGTCGTGCTGCTCGGCGCCTACCTGTTCGGGTTCTCCAGGCAGCTCAACTTCTACCTGCAGGGCGAGGGCGTCGACGTGCCGGCCGAGTTCCTGTCGATGCTGCCGTACGCGCTGACCATCGTCGTGCTCGTGATCTGGAGCGTGCGCAACCTGCCGCGCCGGGTCGGCGCCCCCGCCGCGCTCGGCGTGCCCTACATCCGGGACGAGCGATGAACGGGCACGTGCACCTCGTCCAGCGCCACCACCCCGCGCCGACGCGCCACGTGCTGGTGCCGGACCTCGAGCGGGCCATGGTCGTGCTCGCCGAGTGCGAGCCGGGCACGGCGCGTGTGGTGGCCGGGGGCACGGACCTCCTGCTCGAACTCACCCGCGGCGGACGGACGGGGATTGACACGCTCGTCGATGTCTCCCGCCTTCCCGGCTCGATCACGAGCTCCGACGGCACGCTGCACCTCGGGCCGATGACGACGCACAACGACGTCATCGCATCCGCGATGGCCGTCGACGGCGTGCTGCCCCTGGCCCAGGCGTGCTGGGAGCTGGGGTCGCCGCAACTGCGCAACCGGGCCACGGTCGCCGGCAACGTGGTCACGGCGAGCCCGGCCAACGACACCATCTCGCCGCTGCTGGCGTTGGGCGCGTGGGTGACGCTGTCGTCGACACGCGGCGATCGCAACGTGCCGATCGACGAGTTCATCACCGGGTTCCGCACGACGGCGCTGGCCGCCGACGAAGTCGTCAGCGACATCGCCGTGCCCGTGCTCGGCGCCGACGAGCGCGGCCTGTTCGTCAAGCTCGGCAACCGCGTCGCCCAGGCGATCTCCGTCGTGCACCTCGCTGCCGTCGTCGACCTCGACGAGGGCGGAGCGGTGCGTTCGGCGCGCATCGCGGTCGGCAGCGTCGCGCCGACCGTCGTCGTCGTGCCCGGCATCGATCAGCTGCTGGTCGGCCGAC
>JACCUL010000238.1 GCA_013811855.1 Acidimicrobiia bacterium | reverse complement strand
GATCGGGCGCGTCGCCCCGGGTCAGCGCGGTCGCCCGTTGGGCCGAGGCCTGTCGTCCTTCTTCCCGTCCTTCTCGTGGTCTGGCCTGCGGACGTCGGGTCTCGGGTGTGGGTTCTTGTCGAGGATGTCCTGCGGGACGCTGAAGTCGTAGAACGGCGTCACCGGATGGAGCGGCGTCAGTGCCGGGTCCTGGTTCACGCAGATGAGGACCATGTCGTTGTAGTCGTGGTCGCGGTACTGCTCGTAGTTGTCGTCAGCGCCCAGCTCGATCACGAAACCCTCGGCGACGGTGTACCGGGCGAAGTGTTGGACGCCGCTCGGCTGCCAGCCGGACGACGTGTTGTCGTTCCACTCGAACGCGACCGTCCACTCGTCGCCTGTGACGAGGCCGGGTCCCGTGCCGGGAACGCCTGGATAGACGCCGTCGGCGTTGGCGGAGCCGGCGATGATGAAGCGTTGGTCGAACCATGCGTCTCGACTCAGCACGGTGACGTCCCACGGTCCATGGAAGATCTCGCTCATCTCACACCTCCTCGGGTGGGGCGCGGTGCCTCAGACCGCCATGACGGAAACGCTCGCCGATCGCTCGCGCTGCTCACCGCCGAGCGTGATGCCGACGACGAGGTCCACGAGGTGCTCGCCGGCTTCGACGACGGGGATGTTCAGCTGTCCGGCGGGCGTCAAGCCGAGGAACGTGTTCCTCGCTCCTGAGGGGTGGAAGACCTCGAGTCGCACCTGGACCGACGACGGGTTGTTCGAGCAGTCCCATGTGATGGCCGCGGTTTGACCGACCGAGATGGTGCCGGTCGGGCCGGTGACGCTCGTGATGTCAGGGGTGACGACTTCGAGCCCGGTCTGACGGCTGAAGGCGTTGCTGAACCCGTCCAGCCGTCCGTGCTGTGTGACCGAGCCGAGCGCCTGGCGCCACCGGGTGAGCGGGCCGGTGGGGTCACCGGGACGGTCCCCGAACCGCTCCTGGATCTCGGTGCGGTTCGAGTCGTTGCGCTGCCCCCAGTGCAGCACGCCCTTGATGTTGGCGTTGAGGGCGAACATCGTCGCGAAGTCGATGAGCTCCTTGACGCCGGTGACGTCTCGGAGGCCGGCGACTTCGACGACGCAGGTCCGCTCCCACTGCTCCGGGCCGATCAGCGCCTTGGTGCGGTTCGTGAACCGCAGCGACGCGTAGCCGACGAACGCCCGGCCGAGCATCTCTTGGGCTGCCTCGAACACGAGCAGCGCGTCGACGTAGGCGAGCAGCTTGGAGTCTGCCGCGTCGAAGAACACCTCGATCGAGTCGACGTTGATGCTGCAGCTCATGTCGAGGTAGTCGTGGCCGTCCATGACGGCGTAGCTGATGGCCTCGTAGTCGAGGTCGCCTTGCTGGCCGGAGAAGATCTTCGCCGCGATCATCTGCCAGATGAGGAGTCCTGCGGCCCGCTCGGCCGGATCGGTGCGGTTGAGCAGGCTGTCCTTCAGGTCGTTCAACGCGTTGCCGAGCCGTGGCGTGGTCGCGGCGAGGATGGCGGCGATCACCGCCAAGATGGCCAGGAGGACGAGAAGGGCGGGGATGAGGGCAAGCAGGGCTGTCCCACCGCCGGCGGCGACGACCGCGCCCAGACCGGCTCCGACGACGGCGCCGTTGCTGTCGATGAAGTCCTGGATCTCCTGGGCGACCTCGTCGATCACGCCGACCACGAAGTTGGCGTTGGTGCAGGCCTGCTCCAGGAAGGACGGTTCGGCGGCGAGACGCGGGTCGGCGGGGTCCGGCGAGTAGCCGTGGCTGTTGCCGGCGTTGGCGCCCGTGCGCTCGGCTCGTCCGCGAGGAATGCCCGTCAACGGGTTCGCCGCCAGCTCGACGTTCCAGCGTTTCGTCACTCCGGCCAGGTTCTGCGTGAAGTTGGCCGTCGGCGTGAGGCACACGGCGATCTGCAGGAACCTGCTCTGGTAGCTCGTGTTCGGGATCGGCGGGTCGATGCGGTACAGGTCGCTGTTCGGGTCGGGGATCTTGTTCCGGACCGTCTGCCAGGTGGTCAGTCGCCGTTCCTGATGCAACGTGTACTGGCGCACCGCGCGCAGGACGACGGAGTACACGATGCCGAAGCGGAAGGCGCCGATCCTGACGGCGTCGAACAGGGTGTCGTCGCGAACGACGGTGAAGTTGTCCCGGCCCGAGGCGGCATGGCCCCTGTAGCGGTCGTCCTCGTAGAGCAGGCGCAGCAGGCCGTCGTCGGTCATTCGCTCGCCGAGGTGCCTGAGCGACTCGGGCTCGATCCAGTAATGGTGCCCGCCGTCGACGACGAGGTGCATGGCCATGACCGCGTCGGCGATCGGGCCGACCCGGAAGTCGCCGCCATGGGTGCCGGTGGTCAGCGCGCCGAAGACGGTCTGGCCGCCGGCGCCGCCCAGCGTCTCGAACGCCCATGGGCCCAGGTAGGCCCGGTTGCCGTAGCTGTCGCGGATGTGCGCCGCGAGGCTGGCGGGATTGCTGTCGTCGCCTCCATCGAGCTCGGTGTAGAGCTGGTAGACGCGCTTGCCGGTCTCGACGTGCACGAGGTACATGCCGCCGTTCTCGTCGACCGAGTTGACGTCGTAGGAGGGGACGGTCTGACTCGCCATGGCGGCCACGAACTGCGCGTTCATGCAGCCGGGGATGACATCGAAGAGTGTGCGGTCCATCGCCGGGAACACGTCCTGCGGGTCGTGGGTCTCGACGAACGTGTCGTCGGCGACCGCGGCCGTCGACAGGCCCCAGTGGCTGCCGGCGGCGGTCATGCGTCCACCTCGGTGGTTGGCGCACAAGTCGATGAGGTCCTCGAGGGTCGTCGGAAAGACGGTCCGTGGCGCCGATGGCATCGTGGGAGCGCCAGGGTCGTCGTGCTTGCGATTCCAGCGGGCACCGAGCACTTCGGCAACGGCCATTCGGACCTCCCTTCGTCGCCAGGCGGGTGCGGACCTTCGGCACCTCGCCAGCGACCGGGTCGTCACGCTAAGGGGCGGTGCCGGAGCACGTCCACCGCTTTGCAGGTGGACTCGCTCAGGGCGACGAGGCGTCGAGGACGCGTGGCTTCGTGGCACGGATGATGGCGTTGCTGAGGCCGCCGCCGAGGAGATCGGCGGACTCGACGGAGACCTGCTCGAGGTCGCCCGATCGCAGCGCAACTTCGTAGTCAGCAGCGGCGATGGCGCCTGCCGCGCACTCGACGGGTGACCGGACGCCGTCGTCGTCACCGTGGCGGATGATGTCGCTGATGCCGACGCGCCCGCCGGGTCGCAGGACCCGGGCGATCTCGGCGAACACGGCATCCTTGTCGTTGGAGAGGATGATGACGCAGTTGGAGATGACGACGTCGACGGAGGCGTCGGCGAGGGGGACGTGCTCGATGGTGCCATGGAGGAACTCGACGTTGTCGACGCCGGCTTCGGTGGCGTTGCGCCGGGCGAGATCGATCATCTCGGGGGTGGCATCGAGGCCGTACACGAAGCCGGTCTGTCCGACCCGCCTGGCCGACAGGAGCACGTCGAGGCCGCCGCCGGATCCGAGGTCGAGCACGGTGTCACCGGGGCGGAGCTCGGCCACCGCGACCGGGTTGCCGCATCCGAGGCTGATGCGCACCGCACCGGCAGGCACCCCGTCGAGCTCGGCGTACTGGCCGGCGCCGAAGGGCGCGCCGTCGCTGGCGCACACGCA
>JACCUL010000215.1 GCA_013811855.1 Acidimicrobiia bacterium | reverse complement strand
CGTCGGGTCGGCGGCCGACGGCGGCGAGGAACACCTCGGCCAAGCTGCGGCGGGCGAACCCGAAGTGGTTGACGGCGCCGGACCGCTGGGCGGCGGCCAAGGCGGGACGGGCGCGCTCGGCGGCGGTGCCGTCGTCCGGGGGTAGCGCCAGGCGGACCCATCCGTTGCGGGTGCTCGTGACCGTGATCCCGGAGCCGGCCAGGTCGTCGGTCCACGAGCCGTCCGGGTCGGTCGGGACGTCCACCTCCAGCACCGGATCGGCGCCGGCGGTCAGGTCATCGATCGTGCCCTGGGCGACGACACGACCCCGGTCCACGACGACGGCCCGTTCGCAGAGGTCCTCCACGAGGTCGAGCTGGTGGCTGGAGAACAGGACCGTCGCGCCCCGACGGGCCTCGGCCACGAGCACTGCGCTCAGCGCGTCGACCGCGACGGGGTCGAGGCCGGCGAACGGCTCGTCGAGCACGAGCACGTCGGGCTGATGGATCAGCGCGCCGGCGAGTTGGACCCGCTGCTGGTTGCCCAGCGACAGGTCCTCGACCCGGTCGCCGCGGCGGTCGTCGAGCCCGAACCGGCGCAACCAGCCGCTGACCGCGTCGTCGGCCGCCTGCCCCGTCATGCCGCGCAACCGGCCGAGGTACGTCAGCTGGTCACCGATGCGCATCGTCGGGTAGAGCCCGCGTTCCTCGGGCAGGTAGCCGAACCGGCGTCGGGCGTCGTGGTCGACGCGTCGCCCAGCCCAGCGGACCTCGCCGCCGTCGAGCGCGGTGAGGCCGAAGACGGCCCGCATGGTCGTGGTCTTGCCGGCCCCGTTGGGCCCGAGGAAGCCCGTCACCGAGCCCGGTTCCACGGCGAACGTCATGCCGTCCAGCGCGCGCACGTCGCCGTAGTGGCGCACGAGTCCGTCCACCTCCAGCACCCGGGCGACCCTACCGGGAGGTCCCGGCGACGTCCCCGGCGCGCCGCGCTGATCAGCTGTGGCGGTCAGGCTGGAACGGCCCCGACACCACGATCAGGTGGCCGTCGGGGTCGCGCAGCCACACCTCCTCGTGGTGGGCCAGGGGGTTGAACAACGGGCCGTCGGCGATCTCCGCCCCGGCGGCCTGGATCCGGGCGACGGCCGTCTCCATGTCGGCATCGCCGAACCAGATGGCCACGCCGCTGCTTGGTGGACGGCCGAGCACGGGGTGCTCGTGCGTGTCGTCGTGGTGCAGTTGCAACACCAACTCGCCGTCGAGGGTGAGCATCTCGTACTCGTCGCCGCCATGCGCGCTCTGCAGGCCGAGCACGTCCTGGTACCACCGGCTCGACGCCTCGACGTCGGCCACGACGAGCATCGGCTGCACCTTCACGCGATGCGACGCTAGCTACGCCGTTCCGCCGCGGCGGGCGCCCCAGACCCGCTGCGCGGCGGCGTAGACGCCCTGGTCGTGGGAGAACTCGACGTTGTTGCCGTCGGGGTCGGCGAGCATGCAGACGTAGCCGACGGGCGGCGGCATGTCGATCGCCGGCATCGCCAGGCACCCGAGCGCGGCGCCGCGGGAGGCGATGGCGTCCACGTCGGCCCGCTCCGGCAGCTCGATCCCGAGGTGGGCGAACGGGCTCATCGTCGCCGTCGTCGCGCCGTCGTACGGATCGGTCTCGGCGAAGAACTGCGCCAGCACGAGGACGAACGGCCGGTCGGGGGAGTCGGACATCCCGATCCAGGCGCCATACCCGAACTCGTCGGTCCGCCGGGCCAGCAGCTCCAGCGGCGTGAGCGCGAGGTACCACGCCAGCGACGCCTCGATGTCTTTGACCCGCAGCGCGATGTGCGTCCACCGGGCGTTCGGCAGGCGGGCCGCTGGGAGGTCGCTCACGCCGCCGACCCTACGCGGTCACCCTCCGAGCGATTCGGTGTCGAAGACGACCTCGCCGTCGACGGTGCCGGTGAACGTGCCCTCCAGCTCGGTGATCGACGCTCCAGGGATCTCGCTCGTCGTGCCGGTCAACTCGGCCGCGCCGCCGTCCTGGGTCATGCCCGTGCACGTCACGTCGACGCCCTCGACACCGTCGGTGATCGTCGCGTCGCACGACAGGCCGGCGTCGTCGAGCGGCTGGTCGGCGTTCGTGAACTGCTCCTCGCCCTGCTGCGTGGCGAAGTTGCGCACGGCGAGCTCGGCCGCGTCGCGGGTGGCCTCGTCGATGGCCTCGCCGGCCTCGTCGGCGAGCGTGTCGATGGCGTTGCCGATGTCTTCGCGATCGTCGTCGTCGCAGGCCGTGACGCCGAGAACGCTGAGGGCGACGACGGCGATGCCGGCGCGCCGAGCGGAGGTGCGGTGGTGGAACATGCCGCGCGACGTACCCGTGCGGTGCGACGGGGCAAACGTCACCGTCGTCGGGCGCTCGCTATCGTGAGCGCCTCGACGGCTGAGGCGCCGCCCACGCTCAATGCGGCGAAACGTGAAGGCGACGACCGATGATCGAGATCCGCAACCTGACGAAGCGTTTCGGTCGGATCGTGGCTGTCGACGACCTGAGCTTCGACGTGCACCCCGGCCGGGTGACCGGCTTTCTCGGGCCCAACGGGTCCGGCAAGAGCACGACGATGCGGTGCATGCTCGGCCTCGACCGACCGCAGCAGGGCACGACCACGTTCGACGGCAAGCGGTTCACGGACATCGCCACGCCGTTGTTCGAGATCGGCGCGCTCCTCGACGCCGGCTACGTCCACCCCGGCCGCAGCGGCCGCAACCACCTGCGGTGGGTGGCGGCGTCCAACGGCATCCCCGCTTCGAGGGTCGACGAGGTGCTGGCGCTCGTCGGGCTCAGCGAGGTCGGCGGGCGCAAGGTGCGCGGCTACTCGCTCGGCATGCGCCAGCGCCTCGGCCTGGCCGGCGTGCTGCTCGGCGACCCGCACACGGTCATTCTCGACGAGCCGGCCAACGGGCTCGACCCCGAAGGCGTGCGCTGGATCCGTGACGTGCTCGTGCACCTGGCCCGCGGCGGGCGCACGGTGCTCGTATCGAGCCACCTGCTGTCGGAGGTTTCGCTGATGGCCGACGACCTCGTCGTCGTCGGCCGCGGCCGCCTCATCGAGCAAGGCCCGGTCGGCTCGTTCATCGACCGGTACGCCAACCGATGGGTCAGGGTGCGCACGCCGAACCCGGCCGCATTCGCCGAGCACGTGCGGCGCACCGGGGCCACGGTGCAGCCGAGCGGGCCCGACGGGATGGACGTCCAAGGCGTCTCGATCGAGCAGGTCGGAGAGCTGGCGGCCCGCCACGGCGTCGTCCTCCACGAACTGTCCCCGCAGAGCGCCACACTCGAGGATGCCTACCTGCAGGCGACCGCAGGGACCGAGCAGTTCCGCAGCGGCGGGGCGCCGCCGCCGCCACCGCCACCGCCGATGGGCCCGGACTCCGGGGGGACGCGATGATCGACTCGGTTCGCAGCGAGTGGATCAAGCTGCGCACGGTGATGGTCAACTGGGTGCTCGTCATCTGCGCGATCGCGTTCCCGACCGTCATCTCGACCCTGACCGCGGCCCTCTCCGACGAGCTCGTCAGCGACGGCGAGCTGGCCGAGCTGGTGGCGGGCACGTCGATCGTGACCGCGATGCTGCTCGGCGTCGTTGCGGCGATCGGCGTCACGAACGAGTTCACGCACAACACGATCCGCCCGACGTTCGCAGCCACGCCGAAGCGCTTCCGCCCGCTGGCGGCCAAGGCGGCCGTACACGTGGTCGTGACCGCGGTGGTCATGACCGCCACGGTGCTCGTCTCGTGGATCGCCGCGCAGGCCCTCGCCGACTCGATCCCGTCGACCGACGAGGCCGTCGGTCCCGTGCTCGTGGGCGTCGTCGTGCTCGCCGTCGGCGTCACGCTGCTGGGGTTCGGCCTGGGGCTGCTGATCCGCAACTCGGCAGCGACGGTCTGCGTGATCCTGCTGTGGCCGTTCGTGGTCGAGAACCTGCTCAGCGGGTTGCTCGGCGCGGCCGGGCTCGACGAGTCGCCGAAGTACATGCCGTACCTCAACGGGTTGGCCCTCGCCGTCAGGGATGCGGGGAGTGAGTTCCCGGGCCGCGTGGCCTCGGGCGTCTACTTCTTCGCCGTCGTGCTCGTCATCGGGGCGCTCGGTCTGCTGAGCGGCGAGCGGCGCGACGCCTGAAGGGTCAGCGGGCGCGCAGCTCGAGCCGGTCGCGCTGGAGGATCGAGTACTGGCGGTCGCGCTGGTCGAGCCAACCGAGCCGGATGAAGCTGGCGATGGCCTTGTTGACCCGCTCCCGTGACGCCCCGACCATCCCGGCCAGCTCCTCCTGGGTGACCGGCAGCATGAACTGGTCCTTGCCGTCGGCCAGCTCGAGCAATCGCTTGGCGGTGCGGCCGGTCACGTCGAGGAACACCGAGTCGGCGAGGGCCTCGTCCATCGCCCGCAGACGCTGGGCCAGCAGCCGGGTCACGTTCCAAAGCAGCGTCGGATGGGTCTGGAACATGGCGACCACCGGTTCGTAGGGCACGGCCAGCACCCGCGAAGGTTCCAACGCCCGGGCCATGGCCGAGCGGGGTCGGTCGTCGAGCATGCCGAGCTCGCCGAACAGGTCGCCGGGCTCCATGAGGGCGACGACGGTCTCGCGACGGTCGATGGGGTTGGCGATGGCGATGGCCAGACGACCCTGCGTCACGACGTAGAGCGCGTCGGGCGGGTCGCCCTCGGCGAAGAGGGTGTCGCCACGGATCAGGTCCCGTTCCACGCCGGCCGAGGCGAGCGCGTCGAGCGTGTCCGACGAGGCGTCGGCGAAGAAGTCCGTCCCCGCGAGGGCGTCGCGGAACGTGTCGGCGTCCCCCATGGAGGCCGCAGGGTACTACTGGGCTCCACGGGTACCCTGCCGTCCGTGCCGGCGTCCGAGGTGGTCTGGACGATCGTCGTCGCCGGTGGCTCCGGCCAGCGGTTCGGCGCGATCAAGCAGTTCGAACCGCTCGGCGCGGGCCGCGTGGTCGACCTCGCGGTCGCCGCCGCGGGATCAGCCAGCGCCGGGATCGTGCTCGTCGTGCCGGCCGCCGACGCCGAACGGGAGGGTGGCGTGGCCGGGGGAGCGACCCGCAGCGCGTCGGTGCGGGCCGGCTTGGCGGCGGTGCCGGGCGAGGCGACGATCGTGTGCGTGCACGACGCGGCGCGACCGCTGGCGACGCCGGAGCTGTTCCGGTGCGTCGTCGAGGCCGTGCGGGCCGGCGCCGACGGCGCGGTGCCCGCCGTGCCGGTGGTCGACACCGTCAAGATCGTCGACGCCGGCGGGCGCGTCCTGGACACGCCCGAACGGTCGTCGCTCGTCGCCGTGCAGACGCCCCAGGCCTTCCGCGCCGCGGTGTTGCGCCGAGCCCACGCCGAGCGTGGCGAGGGCACCGACGACGCCGCGCTCGTCGAGCGGTGCGGCGGCGTCGTGGTGACGGTTCCCGGCGAGGTGACCAACCGCAAGCTGACCGACCGCGAGGACCTGGACTGGGCCCGGCGCTGGCTGGCCACCGCGACGGCGGGCCGATCGTGAGCGAGCGAGCGCACCAGTGAGCGAGCGAGCGCACCAGTGAACGGCGAGCTGCGTGTCGGGCAGGCGTTCGACGTCCATCGCATCGGCATCGACCCGCACCGTCCGATGGTGCTCGGTGGCTGCCGGTTCGAGGGCCTGCCGGGCCTCGTCGGCCACAGCGACGGTGACGCCATCGCCCACGCCGTCGCCGATGCGATGCTCGGCGCGGCCGGGCTCGGCGACATCGGTCAGCGCTTCCCCGACACCGACCCCGAGCTGGCTGGCGCCGACTCCATCAAGCTGCTCCGCCGGGTCGCCGCCGATGTCGCCGCCGCCGGGTGGCGGCTGTCCAACGCCGATTGCTCCGTCGTGTGCGACGCGCCCAGACTGGCGCCCATGCGCCAGCAGATGCAGGAGCGCCTCAGCACCGCCGCCGGCGGGCCGGTGTCGGTCAAGGGCCGTCGACCCGAGGGCCTCGGGGCACTCGGTCGTGGAGAGGGCATCGCCTGCTTCGCCGTCGCCCTGCTCGTTCGGGGTAGCTCGTGAGTGGGGGCCGGCGGGGATCCGGCCGGGGCGGGGTGCCGCGTTCGTCAGGTCGGGGGCCCGCCACGAATCGCAGTCGCGGCGCGGTCGTTCCCGGACGTGGTCGCAGTGGAGCTGCGCCGGGCCGTGACGCGCCGGTCGGCGGTCGTGGTCGACCGGCCAAGTCGCCGAGCCAGGCGCGCCGTGGCGT
>JACCUL010000201.1 GCA_013811855.1 Acidimicrobiia bacterium | reverse complement strand
GCACCACGACGCGTCCCGCTCTCGACCGGTCGGCCGACCATGAGCTCGGCGAGGTGGCGGGGGCTGGTGTCCCTGGTGGCGACCTCGCCGGTCACCCGCCCGGCCCGCATCACGGTGACACGGTCGCTGACGGCCATGATCTCGCCCAGCTTGTGGCTGATGAACACGACGGACTTGCCGTCTGCCGTCATCGAACGCACCGTCGCGAACAGCGCGTCGACCTCCTGCGGCGTCAGCACCGCGGTGGGTTCGTCGAGCAGGAGTACGTCGGCGCGTCGGTACAGCATCTTGACGATCTCGACCCGTTGGCGCTGCCCGACGGTGAGCGTGGAGATGCGCGCCCGCGGGTCGACGGGGAGCCCGAAGCGCTCGCCGATCGCCGCCACGTGGTCGTCGATCTCCCTGCGCCTGATGACCCGCGCCTGCGCCGGGTCGCCGAGGACGACGTTCTCGGCCACGGTGAACCGGTCGACGAGCCGGAAGTGCTGGTGCACCATGCCGATCCCATGCGCCAGGCCCTCGCGTGGGCTGCGCAACCGGATCTCCTCGCCGCCCCGGAAGAGCTGCCCCTCGTCGGGCTGGTAGAGCCCGCAGAGCATCGCCGCCAGCGTCGACTTGCCGGCCCCGTTCTCGCCGAGGAGCGTGTGCACCTCGCCGCGGTGGAGCTCGAAGTCGACGTCGTCGTTGGCGACGACGCCCGGGAAGCGCTTGGTCACGCCGCGGGCGGCGAGCGCGATCGGCGGGGTCGGGGGCAGGTAGGCCCCCGAGCCCGACCGGCCCGTCGTGGCTTCGACCATCAGCCGGAGGCGCTGCCTTCCACGCCGGCGACGAAGTAGTCCATGGCGAGCAGGTCTCCGAGCGGGGCGACGACCCCGTCGGCGTAGCGCTCCGTGCCGTCCTGGTCGACGATCGGCCCCGTGAACGGGGCGAACTCGCCGCTGATGATCTGCTCCTGCACGGCGGCGATCTCGTCGCGCGTCTCCTGGGGCACGGCGTCGGACACCGGCGCCAGCGTGACCATCCCGTCGGCCATGTTCCCGTAGTACTGCTCGGACGTCCACGTCCCGGCCATCACGTCCTCGACGGTCTTGATGTAGATCGGGCCCCAGTCCCACGTCGGCGCGGTGAGCCACGCGTCAGGGGCGAAGCGGGACATGTCGTCGTTGTAGCCGACCCAGTAGGCGCCGGCGTCCTGCGCCGCCTCGCCGGCCGACGGGGTGTCCTGGTGCTGGGCGACGACATCGACGCCGCCGTTGAGCAGCCCCTGGGCCGCCTCCTTCTCGATCGTCGGGTCGAACCACGTCGACGTCCACGCGACCTCGACGGTGACGTCGGGGTTGACCCGCAGGGCGCCGAGCGTGAACGCGTTGATGCCGCGCAGCACCTCGGGGATCGGGAACGCCGCGACGTAGCCGATGCGACCGCTCTCGCTCGTCGCGCCCGCGGCCATGCCCGAGAGGTAGCGGGCCTCCTCGGCGGCGCCGAAGTAGGTGCCCATGTTCTCGGCCGTTTTGAAGCCGGTGGCGTGCATGAACACGACGTCGGGGTGCTTCTCGGCGACGGCCAGCATCTGGTCCATGTAGCCGAACGACGTGCCGAAGATGACCTTGTTGCCCTCGCGGGCCAGGCGCTCGAAGACGGCTTCGGACTCGGCGCCCTCGGGCACGCTCTCGAGGAACGTCGTCTCGACCTGGTCGCCGAGCGCCTCCTCCAGCTCCTTGCGACCGTCGTCGTGCTTCTTCGTCCAACCCGCGTCGCCGACCGGACCGACGTACACGAAGGCGACCTTGATCGGCTCTCCGTCGGGCGCGTCGGTGCCGGCGGGCGCGGTGGTGGCGTCAGTCCCCGCGGGTGCGTCAGTCCCGTCGGGAGCGTCGTCGGTGTTGTCGGGTGCGTCGGTTCCGGCGGGCGCGTCCGTGCCGTCGGGTTCGGCTTCGTCGTCGTCGCCGCACGCCGCGGCGACCAGGCCGAGAGCCAGCGCAGCGGCGGCCATGCGGCGCCACGTGCGACCTCTTGTTGTGTTCACGCTGTGGTCCTTTCTGCAGCAGCACCCCGGCGATGGAGCGCGGTCCCGACAGACATCCTCGCGTCAGGCGACGCCACCGCCGACATCGGCCCCGCGGTCAGTCAGTCCAGGCGCAGCTGGTCGAGCACGGCCCAGCGCTCGTCGCGCTCGGCCGTCGCACAGGCGCACGGTCCTGCCGCCAGGTCGGCGCCGCACGTCGCGCACAGGCCGGGGCAGTCGTCACGGCACAGCGGCGCCGCCGGGAGCGCCAGCAGCACCTCCTCGCGGACCATCGGCGTGAGGTCGATCTGGCCGTTGACGATCGGGAAGGCATCGTCGTCTGGACTGGGCTGCTCGCGGTAGCGCTCGTCGACGTCGACGCGCAGTGTGTCGTCGATGGCAGCCAGGCAGCGCCGGCAGGTGTCGTGCCGCGCGACCGCCAGGTGGCCGGTGACGATGACGTCGTCGAGCGTCGAGGTCACGTCGAGCCGGACTGCCACGTCGCCGATGAGCCGGTCGTCGGTGAGATCCAGCGCGCCCACGGCGACGGCGGTGTCGATGCGGCGCCGGCTGCCGGGCTGGCGCAGCAGCTCGACGGCGTTGACGAGCAGCGTTCGCGCGCTCTTGACCCTGTGGGCGCTCGCTGCGCTCACGCCGCTCACCGATCCTGGTCGAAGAACCCCTTCGTGGGATCCTCGTCGTCCAGCTCGGCGGTGGGCAGCGGGGCGGCGCCGATGGACAGCCGCTGGCGGCCGGCGGCGACCGTCTTGGACAGCTTGTCGAGGAGGATCTCGAAGCTACCGAGCCGCTGGTCGAGGAAGTCCTCGGTCTCGTGACGCAAGCGGCGGGAATCGGCCTCGGCCGTCTCCATCACCTGCCGGGCGCGCTGCTCGGCGGCCCGCACGACCTCGGTTCGCTGCACCATCCGCTCGGCGCGGACGCGGGCCGCCTCGAGCAGCTCGTCGGCCTCGCGGCGGGTCTTGGCCACGAACTCCTGGCGCTCCTTGAGCATCCAGCGGGCCTGGCGCAGCTCGTCGGGCAGGCGCTCCAGCGCCTCCGACAGCAGCTCGATGATCTCGTCGCCGTCGATGCGCGGTGACGACGACAGCGGCATGCGCGGGGCGTCGGCGATGATGTCGATCGAGCGGCGCAGCAACGTCTCGGCGTCCCCGACGTAGCCGGCGCCCGGCTCCGGGTACTCGTCGTCGATCTCGGCGTACTCGTCGTCGTACTTGTCGTCGTAAGTCACTCGTCGGCCTCGGCGGCAGGGAACATCCGTGTCAGGGCGTCGGCCACCGGTCCCGGCACCATGTGGGCGACCGCTCCACCGTACCGGGCGATCTCGCGCACGAAGCGGCTGCTGATGTAGCCGCGGTCGGACCGGCACGGCACGTAGACGGTGCGGATCCCCGACGACATCTGGTTGGTGATGGCCATCTGCTGTTCGATCTCGAAGTCGGCCGCCGTGCGCAACCCCTTGACGATGAAGTCGGCGCCGGCATCGGCGGCCGCCTGAATGGTCAACCCGGTGTGGATCATCACGCGTATGGCGGCGCCGGTCTCGGCCACGCTGGCCTCGATCAACGCCACCCGCTCGTCGACCGGGAACATCCCATCGGGCTTCGCGTGGTTGTGCATCACGGCGATGACGACGTCGCCGAACAGCTCGGCCGCCTGCTCGACCACGTCCAGGTGACCGAGGTGCAGCGGATCGAAGCTGCCGGGGATGAGCACGGTGGCCATGGCTGGCGGACAACGTAGTTCCGCCCGTCAGCCGAGGACTGCCGCACCGATCGCAGGAACGACGTCGTCGACGATCAGCCCAGCCGCTCCAGGAACGTGACCCAGGTTCGGCCGTAGCGCTTGACGCGCGAAGACTGCCAGCCCTCGGGCGCGGGCACCTCGCCCGACCCTTCGGCGACCACGAGCCCTGCGTCGAGACGGTCGAGGAGCCGCTCCCAGCCCTCGAAGCCGTACGGCGGGTCGGCGAACACGACGTCGGCGCGCACCGACGGGGCCAGCGCGACGGCGTCGCCGAGACGCACCGTGGCCCGGTCGCGCAGGCCGAGCACGGCGACGTTCTCGTCGATGGCCCGGATCACGGTGCGGTCGCGCTCGATGAACGTGCAGTGGGCGGCACCTCGCGAGAGCGCCTCGATGCCGAACGCGCCGCTGCCGGCGAAGAGGTCGGCCACGCGCGCCCCGACGATGGCGTCCAGGCTGGTCAGCGCGTTGAAGACCGCCTCCCGGACCTTGTCCGTCGTGGGTCGGATGATCCCCGTTGGAGGGACGACGATTCGCCTCCCCCGGAGCTCGCCGGCCACCACGCGCATGGCGCGGGAGGCTACGGGTGAGCGCGACGAACCTTCTGCGTCAGCGAACGTGTTCGTTTCGTGCAGGTTTGCTGACGTAGAGGTGGGACACTCAGGGGCGTGTTGGAGCCCGACCCGATCATCACCTGCATCGATTGCGGCGGGCGGGCCCACCTGTTGGTGGCGTCGGACCTCGACGAGGAGGACGTCGGCGCCGAGCGGTGGCATCCGGGCGACGTCGTGACGTACCGCTGCGAGGACTGCCTCGACCGCTGGGACCTCGTGCTCGACGACGACGCGGTGCCCGACGACGAGGAGCCGCGGAGCTAGCTCCGGGTCAGGAACTCCTCGTCCTCGTCGCTGAGGAGCAGCCGGAGCTCGTCGAGCAGGATGGGGTGGTCGGCCAGCTCGGGGTCGGCATCGACGATCTCGAACGCCGCGGCGCGGGCGTCGACGACGAGCTCGCGGTCCCGCCGCAACGACGCCAGGCGCAGGTCGCTGCGGCCCTTCTGCGCCGTGCTCATCAGGGTCCCCTCACCGCGCAGCTCCAGGTCGATCTCGGCCAGCTCGAACCCGTCGGTCGTGGCGACGATGGCGTCGACCCGCGCGCTCGTCTCCAGGTCGGCGGTCAGCAACCAGCACCGCGAGGCGTGCTCGCCCCGTCCGACGCGGCCCCGGAGCTGGTGCAGCTGGGCGATGCCGAAGCGGTCGGCGTCGAGCACGACCATGACGGTGGCGTTGGGGACGTCGACGCCGACCTCGATGACGGTGGTCGCCACGAGCACGTCGAGCTCTCCGGCGCGGAAGCGGTCCATCGTCGCCTCCTTGTCGGCCGACGACAAGCGCCCGTGCAACAGGCCGAGGCGCAGGCCGGCCAGCTCGTCACGCTCGAGCCGCCGGTACGTCTCCTCGGCCGATGCCACCTCCAGCTTCTCGGACTCCTCGATCAGCGGGCACACCACGTACGCCTGGCGATCCTCGGCGACCTCGGCGCGCACGTCGGCCCACGCCTCGGCCGGCAGCAGCGACCCGCCGGCCCAGCGGGTGATGATCGGCGTGCGGCCGGGCGGTAGCTCGTCGAGCACGCTGACGTCGAGGTCGCCGTAGACGGTCATCGCCGCCGTGCGGGGGATCGGCGTGGCCGTCATCACGAGCACGTCGGGGACGGCGGCGCCGGCCTTCGCCCGCAGCGCGGCCCGCTGCTCGACGCCGAACCGGTGCTGCTCGTCGACGACGACGACGCCGAGCTGATCGAACGTCACGCCCTCCTGGATCAGCGCATGGGTGCCGATGACGATGTCGACGGCGCCGTCGGCCAGCCCGGCGAGCACCCGCTTACGTTCGGCACCGGTCACCCGGTTCGTGAGGAGCTCGACGCGCAGCGGCCGCTCCGCGAAGAGGCTGTCGCCGCGGGTCGGCACCTCCAGGTCGGCCAGCAGCTGCCGCACGCCGGCGACGTGCTGCTCGGCCAGCACCTCGGTCGGCGCCATCAGCGCGCCCTGGCGCCCGGCCTGGACGGCGGCCAGCAGCGCCGTCACGGCGACGACGGTCTTGCCCGAGCCGACATCGCCCTGCAGCAGCCGGTGCATCGGATGGGCGGCGACGAGGTCGGCGGCGATCTCGGCGATCGTCCGCTGCTGGGCGCCGGTGAGCGCGAACGGCAGCGTCTCGTGGAACCGGCGCACCAACTCCCCGTCCAGGTCGCCGGCGATGTCGTGGACGAAGCCGACCTGGTTGCGCTCCATCGCCCGCTTGCGCATCACGAGCACGAGCTGCACCCGAAGCAGCTCGTCGAAGGCCAGGCGACGGCGGGCCCGGTCCTTGTCGGCGATGGTCTCCGGCACGTGGATGGTGGTCAGGGCCTGTTCCCGGTCGATGAGCCCGCGGCGCCGGCGGACGGCGGCCGGCAGCGGGTCGGCGACGCCCCTGGCCCGGCAGCGTTCGAGTGCGTTCTCGACCCATCCGGCCAGCTCCCACGTGGTGATCTGGGCCTTCTCGCTCTGCGGGTAGATCGGCACGATGCGCCCGGTCCTGTCGCCGCTCAGGTCGACGACCGGGTTGGCCATCTGCAGCCCGCCGCGGTACGTGTCGACCTTGCCGAACAGGGCGACCTGCAGGCCGGCGGTGAGCTGGCGCTCCCGCCACGGCTGGTTGAAGAAGACGACGTGGATGCGCCCCGTCCCGTCGCCGACGACGGCTTCGACGATGGTGCGCCGGTTGCGGCCGATGCGCTTATGCGCCGAGCGGACCTCGACGAGCACGAGCGCCTCGGTGCCGGGAGCCAGATCGGCCACGCGGGCCTCGTTGCTGCGGTCGACCCACCGGCGGGGGTACGTCGTCAGCAGGTCGAGCACGTTGTCGACGCCGAGCGTGTGCAAGGCGTCGCGCTTGCGATCCCCCACACCACGCAGCCGGGACACGTCGATCCCGGCCAGCTCCCGCAACGTCAGCGGCGCGTCCGCCACCGTCAGCACCGAAGTGTGAGCTGTCGCCGCCGATATCCGCTGTGTGCGCTCACACTTCGCTCACTCGACACCGAACAGGTACGGGTACAGCGGCTGGCCGCCCTGGTGCACCTCGACCTCGACGCTCGGGCGGCGCTCGGCGAGCCACGCCTCCAAGCGGTGGGTCGACGCCTCGTCGGCGTCCGCGCCCTCGATCACGGTGACGAGCTCGGCGCCGTCGCCGACGAGGTGGTCGAGCAACCCGGCCACCGCGCCGTCGAGGTCGGCGCCGACGGCGACAATGCCGTCGCCCCGAACGATGCCGATCCAGTCGCCTTCGGCGACGGGACCGGCCGGGGTGCTGCTGGCCCGAACGGCTTGGGTGATCTCGCCGGCCGCGATGGCCTCGGCGGCCTGGCGCATGGCCGCCGTGTTGGTCGGAGCGTCGACCTCGGGGTCGTACACGATCAGCGCGGCGAGCCCCTCGGGCATCGAGCGGGTCGGCACAACGCGCACCGTCTTGACCGTCAGCGGGTCGAGCTGCTCGGCCACCGGGACGATGTTCGTGTTGTCCGGGAGCACGACGACGTGCTGGGCGTTCACGGCCTCGACGGCGGCCAGGAGGTCGGCCGTCGACGGGTTCAGCGTCTGGCCCCCGCCGACAACGGCCTGGACCCCGAGCTGGCGGAACAACTCGCTGATCCCGTCTCCGCTGCTCACGGCGACGACGGCCGTCGTGACCGCCGGCAGGTCGGGGGCGGTCGACGGCGCCGCCGGACCCGCCGCGGCACGGATCGCCGCCTCCCGTTCGGCCTGCTCGGCGGCGACCTCCTCGAAAAGGTCGGTGACGCGGATGCGGTGGGGGCGACCGTCGGCGTCGAGCGCGGCCTCGATGGCGGCGCCGATGTCGTTCGTGTGCACATGGCAGTTCCACAGGCCGTCGCCGCCGACGACGACGATGGAGTCGCCGATGCGTCCCCACGCCTGCTGCAGTTCCTCGATGCGCTCGTCGGCGACGTGGCAGAGGTACATGACCTCATAACGATGCTCACTGACGTCGAGCGGATACCGATGCTCACTGACGTCGAGCTCGCCGGCGACGCCCGAAGACCGCACGGCGACGGCGTCGACCGCCGCACCGACGGGACCACGGGCCGAGACCGCGTCCTCGGCCGGCGCCTCCGGCAACGGCTCGCCGTCGACGACGTGCAGCGCGGCGTCGAGCAGGAGCAAGAAGCCTGCTCCCCCGGCGTCGACCACGCCCGCGTCGGCCAGCACCTGGAGCTGCTCGGGCGTGCGGGC
>JACCUL010000198.1 GCA_013811855.1 Acidimicrobiia bacterium | reverse complement strand
GACCCGCACGGCGTACCCGGTGACCACCCACGCCGTCACGTAGTCGGCGAACTCGTCGCACGCGGCCGAGTCCATCTCCTCGCGGAAGTTGTGCAGTCGAGCGTCGATCTCGGCGGCGATGATGGCGTTGAGCCCGGCCAGGATGTCGCCCGCCTCGCCGAGCAGGTGCGGCTCCGGATCGCCGATCCGCAGCGCGGTGGCGACCTCGCGGGCGACGGCGTCGAGCTGCTCGAGCGTCACGTCGTGCTCGGGGCTCGGTCGGTGCTGCAGTCCCGCGTCATCCTCCTCCACCCGGCGCAGGCAGTACCCGGCCACCAGCTCGGCGCCGGCCCACGTGGCGACGTCGGCATGGATCTGTACGGCCTGCTCGCCCGTCACGATCCGGGCGACGAACTGTCCGGCCAGTGCCGTGAGCGGATGGGCCTGGGCCAACGCCCGGGCCCGGAAGGCCAGCGTCTCAGCGGCGGCGGTCATCGGGTCTTGGCGCGCAGCTCGACGGGCGCCCACGACACCTGCGGCGTGACGGTCACGCAGACCAGGTCGGCTTTGTCCGCATCCGCAGCAGCCGGCAGGTCGAGCACCTCGAGGCGACGGAAGTGGACCCAGTGCTCGCGCAGCGCGGCTTCCACGCCGTACACGAGCGTCGCCGCCGAGCTGGGGCAGCCGTCGCAGGTCCCCAACATCCGCACCTGGACGACTCCGTCTCGGACCGATGCGACCTCGATGGCGCCGCCGTGGGATTCGACGACGGGCCGGACCTGCTCGAGCGCAGCCGCGACCGCCGCCGACGTGTCGGCTTGCACATCGCGCGCCTCGCCGAGGCCGTACGCGCTGAGCAGCAGCCCGACCAGCTCGTCCTGGCCGACGGAGTCGAGGAAGATCTCGCCTCGCCACGCCCGGATCATCTCCACCAGCCGGCCCAACCCGTCACGATGGAACGCGTCGATCCAGTCGAGCAGCTCGGTCACCCGCGCGGCGACGGCGGGGTCGTCGTGACCGGTCAACGTCTCGGCCAGCTCGGCGATGCGAGCGAGGACGTCGACGTACGGGATCGCCTCGTGCTCGCTCACGACACCGCACCTGTAGGGGCGGGGGCGGGAGCCACCTCGCGACGGACGAGCTCGAGCACGGTCTCAACGGCCAGCTCGACCTCGTCGGTGAAACCGAGTCCGAACGCCTCGTCGCCCGGTTCCACCTCGATGACCACGGTGTCGGCAGGGAACCCGTTCCAATAGCGCACGATGGCGAGTGTGTGATCGAGATCGATCACACCCCCGACGGCCTCGGTCAATCGCTCGTGGACCTCGGCCCCGTCGGGCGGTGTGAGATCGAGCTGATACCGGCGCACCGTCCCTGGCGGGTCGCTGCCTCTGGGGAACGAGCTGACGAGCACGACCTTGGCCGGATCGAGCTCCTGCAGGCGGTGCAGGACGCGGTGGCCGGCGTACGACAGGTCCTCGAGGACAACACCGGCGGGCCACGCCAACCGTTCGACGCGCCGGATCCACTGCGTGCCGAAGTCGAGGTCACGCAACCACGGCAGCCCGATCCCGCCCACGAGCGTCACCGGCGCCGTCCCGGAGGCGCTCACTCCAACGTGCAGCCGCAGGAGTTGACCTCCCGAACGATCACGCCACGCCCCGTGTCCATGTGCGTCGTGCAGGGCATGCACGGGTCGAAGCTGCGGATCGTGCGGAGGATGTCGATGCCCTTGACATCGTCGTCGGCGACGCTCTCGAGGATCGGGGTGTCGACGATCGCCTGCTCGTAGGGGCCGGGCTGGCCGAAGGGGTCACGGGGCGACGCGTTGATGGTCGACGGTGTCGTGATCTGGTAGTTGACGATCCGTCCCTTGTCCATGTGGAGGTGATGGACGAGCCAACCCCGCCCGGCCTCCCAGAACCCCGCCGACACCCGCTCGTCCATCGGCACCTTGAACTTGGTGTGGACCTTGGTCTCGCCGGCCCGCCAGTACTCGAACGCCTTCAGCAGGTTGTTCATGCCGATGGCCGCCGTGAACGCCATCGCGTAGGCCCGGCCGCGGTTGCGCTCCAGCGCGTTCAGCGTGCGGGG
>JACCUL010000156.1 GCA_013811855.1 Acidimicrobiia bacterium | reverse complement strand
CTCCCCGGTCGTCCCGCCGGCCCGGGCCAGGGCGATCGATGCCGGCATCACGTTCTCGCCGCTCGTCGCCACCCGCCGCAGCTCGGCCAGCGCGGCGTCGACGGCGCGACCATCACGCGCCGCCCGCCACCGCTCGACGTCCGCGACCATCTCCTTCTCGACACCGGGATCGACGCGCAGGATGGCGCCCTCCCCACCGAGTGGTGACGGCTCGGTCTCGGTGAACCGGTTGACGCCGACGACGACCTGCTCGCCGCGCTCGATGCGCCGGGTCCGCGCCGCCATCGACGTGACGAGCCGGGACTTGAGCACGTCGACGGCCTCGAAGGCCCCGCCGAGTGCGAGCACGTCGTCGAGCTCGGCGTGGACGGCGGCGACGAGTTCGGCCGTCCGGGCCTCGACGACGGGCGATCCGTCGAACAGATCTTCGTGCTCGAGCAGGTCCGACTCGTAGGCCAGCACCTGTTGCATCCGCAGCGACCACTGCTGATCCCAAGGCCGGGGCAGCCCGAGCGCCTCGTTCCACGCCGGGAGCTGGATGCTGCGGGCCCGCGCCCGCTTGGACAGCGTCACCGCGAGCATCTCGAGGACGATCCGTTGCACGTTGTTCTCGGGTTGGGCCTCGGTCAGTCCCAGGCTGTTGACCTGGACGCCGTAGCGGAAGCGGCGGGCGCGCTCGTCGGCGACGCCGTAGCGCTCGGTACCGACGCGGTCCCACATCTCGGTGAAGGCCCGCAGCTTGCAGATCTCCTCGACGAAGCGGATGCCGGCGTTGACGAAGAACGAGATCGACCCGAACACCCGCCCGAACCGATCGGCCGGCACCTGCCCCGAGTCCCGCACGGCGTCGAGCACGCCGATGGCCGTCGCCAGCGCGTAGGCGATCTCCTGCACCGGCGTGGCCCCGGCCTCCTGCAGGTGGTACGAGCAGACGTTGATCGGGTTCCACGCCGGCGCCGCTTCGGCGCACCACGTCACCATGTCGACGATCAGCCGGCGCGACGGCTCGGGTGGAAAGATGTGCGTCCCGCGGGACAGGTACTCCTTGACGATGTCGTTCTGCGTCGTGCCGCGCAGCGCCGTCGATGGCACGCCCTGCTCGTCGGCGTTGGCGACGTACAACGCGAGCAGCCACGCCGCCGTGGCGTTGATCGTCATCGACGTGTTCATCTCCCCTGGCGGGATGCCGTCGAGCAGCGCCCGCATGTGGCCGAGGTGCACGACGGGCACGCCGACCTTGCCGACCTCGCCCGTCGCCATTGGCGAGTCGGGGTCGTAGCCGGTCTGGGTCGGCAGGTCGAAGGCGATCGACAGCCCGGTCTGGCCCTTGGCCAGGTTGCCGCGGTACAGGGCGTTCGAGGCCGCCGCCGTCGAGTGGCCGGAGTACGTCCGCATCATCCACGGCGGGTCGCGATCCGTCACGGGTGCAGTGTGCTCCCGGAACCCGGCGCGCCGCCAGCCGTGACGACGTGGGCGAGGCGACGCAGGTACTCGGCGCGGGGGATGGCGACGGCGCCGAGCGACATCAGGTGCGGCGTGGGCCACTGCACGTCCAGGAGTTCGGCGCCAGTCGCCAGCAGCCAGTCGACGAGCGCCATCAGCGCCACCTTCGACGCGTCCGTCGACGAGTGGAACATCGACTCGCCGGCGAACAGCCCGCCGACCCGCACGCCGTACAGGCCGCCGACGAGCGCGCCGTCGGCGTCGTGGCATTCGAAGGAGTGGGCCCAGCCGAGCTCGTGCAGCCGGTGGTACGCGGCGAGGAACGGCGGCGTGATCCAACCGCCCGGACGAGCCGCGTCGCCGCAGCGGGCCATGACCTCGGCGAACCGCTCGTCCCGCCGGATCTCGTAACGGCCGGCGCTGCGGCGCATCGAGCGCGACACCCGCAACCCATCGAGCGGGATCACCGCCCGCGGGTCGGGCGAGAACCACGCGATGCGCCGCCGACCGAACGGCATCGGGAACAGCCCCGACCGATAGGCCGCCAGCAGCGTGCCCGGTTCGAGGTCACCGCCGATGCCGACGATGCCGTCGTCGGCGGCCTGATCCGGCGGGGGGAGGCGCCAGCGGGTCGGTGGCGGCTCGTCGGGCGGCTCGACCTCGGTCACCCGACGCCGGTCAGTACTCGTAGAAGCCGCGCCCGGTCTTGCGCCCGAGCTGGCCGGCGGCGACCATCCGCCGCAGCGTCGGGACGGCGGCGTAGTTGGGATCGCGGAACTCGGCGTACAGCGCGTCGAGGATCGACAACGACGTGTCGAGCCCGACGAGGTCGAGCAGCGCGAACGGGCCCATCGGGAAGTTGCACCCGCCCCGCATCGCGGTGTCGATGTCCTCGCGGCTGGCCGTGCGCTGCTCCAGCATCCGCACGGCGTTGTTGAGGTACGGGAACAGCAGCGCGTTGACGACGAACCCCGCCCGGTCGACGACCTCGACGGCGTCCTTGCCGCACGCCCGGGCGAAGGCGAGCGCGGCCTTGATCGTGTCGTCGCTGGCCGTGATCGGCCGCACGACCTCGACGAGGTTCATCTGCGGCGCCGGGTTGAAGAAGTGGATCCCGCAGACCCGGTCGGGGCGTTGCGTCGCCATCGCCAGCTCGATCACGGGCAGTGTCGAGGTGTTGGTGGCGAGGATGCCGTCCGGCTTGACGACCTGCTCCAGCTCGGCGAAGAGCGCCCGCTTGACGGCGATGTCCTCGACGACGTTCTCGATCACGAGGTCGCAGTCGGCCAGGCGTCCGAGGTGGTCGGTCGACGTGAGGCGGGCCACGGCCGCCTCCCGGTCGCCGGCGTCGAGCTGGCCCTTGGCGACCTGGCGATCGAGGTTGGCCGTGACCCGTTCGACGACATCGCGGCCGCCGGCGCTGGTGCGGGACCTGACGATGACGTCGAACCCGGCCCGAGCGGCGACCTCGGCCAACCCGGCACCCATGATCCCGGACCCCACGATGCCCACGGAGGCGATGTCAGCCATGGGCCACGAGCTTAGTTACCGATCGGTAACGCGGCGCCAGTGCTAGGGCGCTCCGCCGTCCTCCCGTCGATGCTCCATCTCGTCGGCGTACTCGCCGGCCAGCTCGGTCTTGGCCGTCTCCGACAGCGCCTTGCCGGCGAGCTGGAACACTTCCTGCTCCTCCTCGTCGAGGTGGTGGTGAACCTTGTGGTGTAGCTCCTCGGCCGTGGTCAACCAGGCCGATGCCGTCCGGTCGTACTCGACGAGCTTCTGCACGAGCTCGTCGATCTCGTGGTGCTCGGAAACGGAGTGGCGGGCTTTCTCCTGCGTCAGGTCGTCCTGCATCAACGGCACGTAGAAGCACCGCTCCTCGGCGATGGCGTGCGCTTCCAGCTCGACCTTGAGGCGCTCGAACACCGACTTCCGCTCGTCGCTGTCCCCGGTCGTCTCGACCAGCCGGTCGACGAGGTCGCGCTGGATCTCGTGGTCGGAACGAAGAGCCTCGAAGATGGTCGTCATGGCGGCCAGCCTTTCCCGCTCCGCCTACCATCGAACCGGAATGCACGGGACGATCGCGCTGATGGGGGGTGGGCCGTTCACCGCCAACGACGATCTCGACCGGCGGCTGCTCGGCTCGACGGCACAGGTCGTCGTGCTGCCAACGGCCGATGCCTTCGAGGAGCCCGGCGCGCTCGTGGCCGCCGCCGTCGCGTGGGGCGAACGACTGGGCGTCGAGATCGAGGCGCTGATGGTGATGCAACGTCACGACGCCGACGACGAGGGCGCCGCCACGGTCGTGCGCGAGGCCGCCGCCGTCTACCTCGTCGGCGACTCGTCGATGCACCTGCGCAGCGCGCTCAAGGAAACGGCCGTATTCGGCGCGCTCGTCCATGTCGCCCGCAACGGCGGGCTCGTGGCCGCCGTCGGGCCGAGCGCGGCCGCCTTGTGCGACCCGATGCTCGACCAGCGTGGGGGCGCCTTCACGCTCGGCCTGGGACTGGTGAGCGGCGTGGCCGTGATCCCCGACGCCGACTCGTGGAGCGAGGAGCGGCGGACCCGGACGTTGTCGCTGGCCGACACCCCGCTCGTCGAGCTGCCCGTCGGCTCGGCGCTGCTGCGGCTCGCCGACGGCTGGGAGCTCGTCGGCGACGCCACCGTCCACGGCGAGTTGCCGTCGTGATGCGGCCGCGTGTCCGGGAAGAGCCTTACGCCTCGGTGATCTCGACCGTTTCCACGGTCACGGGCGTCGTGGGCGGCCCGTTGCCGCCCGCCGGTGCCAAGCCGATGATCGACTGCACGATCTCCAGACCCTCGCTCACCCGGCCGAACACGACGTACGTCCCGTCGCCGTTGAGGTTGGCCGCCTTCGGCCCGCCGACGAAGAACCACTGGCCGCCGGCCGAGTTCGGCGCCCCGGTCCTCGCCATGACGAGCTGGCCGGGCTCGTAGGAGAACCCGGTCCCCTCGTCGGGGATCTCGTATCCCGGCGACGCACCGTTATCGGTGCCGCCGCCCTGGATGATGTCGATGCTCGGGTCGGCCCGGAAGATCGACGTGTCGTCGTAGTAGCCGTAGCGGGCGAGCGTGACGAAGTTGTTGACCGTCCCCGGCACGGTGGCGCTGTCGAGCTCGACCACGATGTCGCCCTCGCTCGTCGTGAACCGGGCCACGTAGGTCGTCTCGGGATCGATGCACAGCTGCGGCGCGTCGTCGAACTCACGCACCGCCTCGTCGGCGCCGTCCGCGGGTGGGCACTGGCCGGTGCCGTACGCGAACGGCACGATCACCGGCGGCGGCAGGCTGCCGGCCGGCACGGTGCTGCCGGGAACGACGGACACGCTGGTCGGTGTGGGCACGCTGAGCGCCGTTGGCGGGGCGGTGGCGATCGGTTCGCCGTCGTCGCCGCCTGACCCGCCGAGCCAGGCCAGGCCGACGACGAGGGCGATGGCCGCCACGACGGCGGCGACGCCGATGACCACCCGCCGGGTGAGCGAGCGCCGACGCTGCACCTTCGCCGCCTGCTGATACTTCAGCTGGCGGTTGGCCTTCTGACGAGCGCGCTTGTCGGTACCCACGAGGCGCCGAGGCTACCGACGGCGCCGCTTCGGCGGCCGCGTCATGGGTGTGCCCGGTCGCGTCGTTCAGAGGTGGATGGCCCGGTTCGGCACGCCGGCGCCTCCAGGCACTTCGGCGGCCGCGTCATGGGTGTGGCCGGTCGCGTCGTTCAGAGGTGGATGGTCCGGTTCGGCACGCCGGCGCCTCCAGGCGCTTCGGCGGCCGCGTCGTGGACGTCATCGGTACGATCTCGGCGTGGCGATCGTCCGTCTGTTCGCAGCGGCTCGGGAGGCCGCCGGCACCGGTCGCGACGACCTGCCCGGCACCACGGTCTCGGACGTGCTCGATGCGGCGCGCTCCCGGTACGGCTCACCGTTCGTCGACGTGCTGGCGACGTGTCGGGTGTGGGTCAACGGCGATCCGGCCGAGGACTCGACGGCGGTCGGCCCGGCCGACGAGGTCGCCGTGCTGCCGCCGGTGTCGGGCGGGGCGCGATGACCGACGGCTCCGCCGAACCGGAGGCGCTGTCGCTCGACGACCTGCGGGCGCGCCGGCGCGAGCTGCAACAGCTCGACGACGCCGTGTCGTACGTCCGGCGCGTCGCCCAGGGGCGCGGCGACCTCGCACGGGCTGCGCTGGCGCGTCGCGAAGGACGTGTCCACGACGCGCCGAGCGACGGGCACGACACGCTCGACGACGTCCGCGAAGTGCTGGCTGATCGACTGCTCGCCGACGGCGGGCGGCCGCCGCGCCCGGCCGACGACTTCAGCGGCCACCCGCGCGCCGACGACCTCGATCTCATCTGCGCCGAGCACGGCTTCGGTCGCCTGGACGAGCTGCCGCCCGGCGAGTTGCGCGCCCTGGCCGCAGCCCTCGATGAGTTCGAGACGGCCGTGTCCGCCGAGCGCCGGAGGGTGTTCGACGAGCTCGACGCGTTGACCGACGAGCTGGTCCGTCGGTACGCCGATGGCACGCCGGCCGAGGGGATGGAGCGTCCGGCCGCCGATCTGGCCGACGAGGGTTCGGGATGGTGAGTGTCAAGAAGCCGGCGTCACCGTCGGAGATCCGCAGTGAGATCGAGGACCGGGTCGCCGAAGTCGGTGAGTTCATCCGGTCGCAGCGCGAGGTGGCGAGCATGTCGGTGCGCCGGCTCGCCGAGCTGGCGGGGGTGTCCAACCCGTACCTGTCGCAGATCGAGCGCGGGCTGCGCCGGCCGTCGGCGGAGATCCTTCAGCAGCTCGCCAAGGCGCTGAAGATCAGCGTCGAAGCGCTGTACGTGCGGGCCGGACTGCTGACCGACGACGAGTCGACGCCGAACGTGCGCGAGGCGAT
>JACCUL010000148.1 GCA_013811855.1 Acidimicrobiia bacterium | reverse complement strand
GTCGTCACGGCCGCCGATGCCGACCTGCCGACGACGGACCTCCTCGCCGCCGTCGTCCGCGGTGGTGTGCGCCTGCAGGGCTTCACCGGCGTCCCTCACCCGATCTCGGCCGGCGTCTCCGGATTCGCCTCATCACCGGGCGCGGCTGATCGCGCCTGGTGATGCTGAGGTTCCGAGCTCCCCGTGAGCTCGGCGAGCGAGGCGGTCAGGGCGTCCAGGCGTTCGCGCAGCTCCTCGCCCGTGACCACGTCGGCCAGCATCAGCCGCACCCCGGCGATCTCCCGGGCGAGGAACTCGGTGTCGGCCTGTGTCCGCTCCGCCACGTTGCGGTCGAGCTCGGCCTGGATCTGGTCGCGCTCCTCCTGGCGGTTGGTTGCGAGCAGGATCAGCGGTGCCGCGTACGACGCCTGCAGCGACAACACCAACGTCAGCAGCACGAGGCCGCGGTCCCACGGGTCGAACTGCCACGACTCGGGGGCCAGCAGGTTGTAGGCGATCCAGACGATGATCACCACGGTCTGCAGCACGAGGAAGCGGGCCGTGCCGAGGAAGCGGGCGATGGACTCGCTGAAGCGGCCGAACGCCTCGGCGTCGTAGGAGACGGCCAGCCGCCGCTTGGCCCGCGGCGCGGTCAGGTCCTCGCGGCGCCTCACGCCGTCCTCGAGCGGAGGGTCACCCCCCGCTGGCGCCACCCCACTCCCAACTGGCGGTCGAGCACGTCGTCGACCGTCACCGCGCCGAGCAGGTGTTCGGCGCTGTCGCACACCGCCACGGCGAGCATGTCGTAGCTGGCCAGCACCTCGGCGACGGCCACGTCCGTGGTCTCGGGCCCGACCGCCGGGTCGTCGCTGACGCAGTGGCGCAGCTCCATGCTCGGGGGTTCGCGCAGCAGCCGTTGCACGTGCGCCGTGCCGAGCATCTTGCCCGTCGGTGGCTTGAGCGGCGGCTGGCACACGAAGACCTGGGCGGCGATGCTGACCACCCAGTGCGATTGGCGGATCTCGGCGAGCGCGTCGGCGACGGTGGCCGTCGGGCCGAGCACGATCACCTCGGGCGTCATCATTCCGCCCGCCGTGGCCTTCTCGTAGGACAGCAGGCGGCGCAGCACGTCGGCGTCCTCGCTGTCCATCGCTGCGAGGATGCGCAGCTGCTGCTCGCCGGACATCTCGCCGAGCAGGTCAGCGAGGTCGTCGAGCTCCATCTCGTCGAGGACGCCGACGAGGCGGTCGAGGTCGAGGCCCTCGACGAGGCGGACCTGCTCGGGCTCCGGCAGCTCCTCGAGCAGATCGGCCAGTCGCTCGTCGTCCATCGCCGCGGCGAGCTGGCGACGCTGCGACATGGGCAGGGCGCGCACGATGGCGGCCACCTCGGCCGGGTGCACGTCGCGGAGCCGGGCCGCTTCGGCCGCCATCTCGCTGGCCGGCGCGAACAGGCCTGGCAGCTCGTCGACGTCGACGAGGCGGTAGCTCGCCTTGCGGCGCAGCATGTTGCGGCGGACGAGGCGGACCTTGACCAGCTCCCAGTACCGCTCGCGGCCGTGGTCGTCGGCCCGCAGGGCGACGTCGCTGATCGTCTCGTCGCCGACCTTGCGGTCGATCAGGTCGGCGCCGACCAGGACCTCGCCGGGGCGCGACGTGAACGGGGCGAGGTCGACGTCCCAGCTGCGCAGCCGGGCGCCGTCGCTGGCCAGGTGGGCGATGCGGTTGGCGTTGACGAAGATGCGCCGCCGTTGGCTGCCGGCCACGAACCCGACGACGCGGGGCGGCCGTGTGCCGGCGCCGGACACGACCACGATGTCCTCGATGCGCCCGATGGTGGCGCCGCCGGCGTCGAGCAACGGCAGGCGCATGACGCGGAACGCGTAGATCAGCTCGCCGGCCATGGTCGCCGAATCTAACCGTGCCCCCGTGAGCAGGCCGGGAGCGTCGTCATGTCGTGCGAAGTGTGAGGTCAGGCCGCGGTTTCCCGCGGCGCCAGCTCACACTTCGTCGGCGGACGCCGCGGCGACCTCGACGAGGGTGTCGCTGAAGGCCACGCCACCGCCCCACTCGGTGAGCGTGTCGTTGGTCAGGGAGTTGGCGGCCTTGCCGTCGGCGTGGTGGGTCATCCACCAGCCGAACGGGATCGCCGCCAGCCCGGGTCGCAGCCGGCTCGTGATGCGCACCGGCAGCTCGAGCTCGGCACGGTCGTTCCACACGCGGGCGACGTCGCCCTCGGCCAGCGAGCGCGCGGCGGCGTCGGCGGCGTCGAGCTCGAGGAACGGTGCGCCTTCGGCCGGGCCGTGCTTGGGCAGTGCCGAGTAGCTGGAGTTGAGGAACCGGGTGTGGTGCTTGGGGGTCATCAGCTGCAGCGGGTAGCGGGCGGCCAGTTCGGCGTCGCCGTGCGGCCCCTCGCGCGGCGGCACGAACGTCGGCAGCGCCGGCTGGCCCATCGCCTCCAGCGTGGTGCTGACCAGCTCGACCTTGCCTGATGGCGACGGGAACTCGCCAGAACCCCATGCCCGGCCGTCCTCGGGATACGGCACGCGCACCCACCCGACGGTGCGCAGCTCGTCCAGGTCGACCTTCGGCAGGGCCTGAGCCAGCAGCTCCTCGTCGCTGTCGAACAGCGACGGTTCGTCGTAGCTCATGGCGCCGGCGAGCCGGCGGAACAGCTCGGTGTTGGAGCACGACTCGCCGACCGGCGCGATGGCCGCCTCGTTCCATCCCATCCACAGGTGCCCCCAGGCCGGCACGACGTCGGTGGCCTCGATCTGCGTGGTCGCCGGCAGGACGACGTCGGCATAGCGGGCGCTGTCGGTGAGGAACTGTTCGTGGACCACGGTGAACAGGTCGTCCCGGGCGAGCCCGGCGCGCGTCCGCTCGGCGTTCGGCACGATCACGAGCGGGTTGGAGTTCCACACCACCATCGCCTTGATCGGCGGATCGAGGTCGGGATCGGTGAGCGCCTCGCCGAGCCGGCTCATGTTCAGCCAGCGCGGCCCTCGCCCAGCGAGCAGGTCGGGCCGGCCGAGCGCGTCGTCGTCGACGAGCGCGTCCTGGTACGAGCCGACGCTGCGGGCGAGTCCGCCGCCGCGGTCGGCCCACGCCCCGACGAGGGCCGGGAGCACGGCGATGGTCCGGTAGAACATGGCGCCGTTCTCGTGGTGCTCGCCGCCGATGAGCGTGCGGATCGCCGCCGGCCGGATGGTGCCGTAGTCGGTGGCGAGGCGGACGATGACGTCGGCGTCGACGCCGCAGATCTCGGCGGCCCGAGTCGGTGTCCAGTCGGCGACGTGTGCAGCGAGCTCGTCGAAGCCGACCGTGTGGGCGCCGACCCACTCCCGATCGACGAGGCCGTCGCGGATCAAGACGTGCATCATCGCCAGCATCAGCGCGATGTCCGTGCCCGGACGGGGCTGGACGAACTCGTCGGCGGCGTCGGCCGTGATCGTGCGCATCGGGTCGATCACGACGACCTTGGCGCCGGCGGCGCGGGCCCGCTCGATGACCGGCCAGAGGTGGCGGTTGGTCAGGCGCGTGTTCGTGGCCCACAGCAGGATCAGCCGGCTGTGGACCAGCTCCATCGGGTCGAGGCCGAGGCCGCTGCCGTTCGTCATCCGCACGCCGTGGCCGACCGTCGGACCGCAGATGGCCCGCACCAACCGGCTGGCACCCATGTGGTTGAAGAAGCGGCCGTCGAGGCCCTGGATCGACAGCAGGCTCTGGTTGCCGGCGTCGCTGAAGGGGAGCACGGCCTCGGGACCGTGCTCGGCGATGACCGCGTGCAACCGGTCGGCGATCGTCGCCAGCGCGTCGTCCCACGAGATCGGCTCGAACTCGCCGCTCCCCTTCGGGCCGCTGCGCCGCAGCGGGTGCAGGATGCGGTCCGGCGAGTAGACGCGATCGAGGAACCGGTTGACCTTCGGGCACAGCTCGCCGTAGCTGTACGGGTGGTCGGAACGGCCGCGCATCTTGATCGCCACGCCGTCGGTGACGGTCACCTCCCAGCCGCACGAGTCGGGGCAGTCGTGGTGGCAGGTCCCCGCGACGACGGTGGTGGTGGTGCCGCGCTGAGCTGCGTCCATGGGGGCAAACGTAACGACTGTCGGCTCGACTGCGGCTCGCCTCGTACGATCCGCCGGTGCGCAGACTCGCTCGCCTTCCGGAGCGCAACTGGGCGCGCAACCAACGATGGATGCCCGCCGATCAGCGCTACCCGGTGAGCACCGAGGACGTGGCGTCGATCGTGGCGTCGGCGTTCGCGTTCGGGCAGCGGGTCAAGGCCATCGGCGGCGGGCACTCGTTCACCGCGGTTGCCGCCACTGACGGCGTGCAGCTCTCGCTCGACCAGCTGGCCCGGGTCGTCGACGTCGATGCCGTCCACCAGCGCATCACGGTGCAGGCCGGCATGCGTCTGCATCGACTCAACGACGTGCTGGCCGACGCCGGCCTGGCGATGCCCAACCTCGGCGACATCGACCGCCAGTCGATCGCCGGGGCCATCGCCACCGCCACGCACGGCACCGGCCTGGCGTTGGGCAACCTGGCGACGACCGTCGTCGGCATGGAGCTGGTGGACGGCCACGGTCACGTCGTGCGGTGCTCGATCGACGACGACCCGGAACTGCTGCGGGTGGCCCGCGTCGGGCTCGGCGCGCTCGGGATCGTGACCGAGGTGACGTTGCAGTGTGTGCCGGCGTTCAACCTGCACGTCGCGGAGACCGTCGAGATGCTCGACGACGTGCTCGACGACCTTCCGGCGCAGTCGGCCGCCGTCGACCACTTCGAGCTCTACTGGATGCCGGGGTCGCGGCGCTGCCAGGTCAAGCGCAACCGCCGCACGGACGAACGGGCGGCGTCGCAGTCCCGCTGGGGGTACGTGCGGGACAAGTGGGTCGGTGAGAACCTCGCCTTCGGCGCGGTCTGCCGGGTCGGCCGGCGCTTCCCGCGGTTGGCCCCGCGCATCGCACGGATCGTCGCCTCGGCGGCGACCGAGCGTGAGCTCGTCGACCGCAGCGACCGCGCCTTCTGCAGCCCCCGGATGGTGCGCTTCGTGGAGATGGAGTACGGCATCCCCGTCGAGCATCTCGCCGACGCCGTGCGGCGGGTCCGCGAGCTGTTCCGCAACCTCCCGACGCCCGTGCTGTTCCCGATCGAGGTGCGCGTCTCGGCCGCCGACGACATCCCGCTGTCGACGGCCTTCGGCCGGCCGTCGGGATGGATCGCCGTGCACCAGTACCAGGGCATGCCGTTCGAGGAGTACTTCGCTGCTGTCGAGCGGATCATGGACGACTACGACGGCCGGCCGCACTGGGGCAAACTCCACTTCCAACGGGCGGCGACGCTGGCGCCGCGCTACCCACGGTGGGACGACTTCGCCGCCGCCCGCGCCCGGCTCGACCCTGACGGCACGTTCGCCAACCCGTACCTCGAGCGCGTCCTCGGAGCGCGGTAGTGCATCCGCTGCTGGCGATCCTCGAGGACGCCGCCGAGGGCCGGTTCCCGTCGCCCGACGGCACCGTCGAGGTGCTCGCGCCCGACGGCACCGGCTACCTGTCCGTCACCGCGCTGACGGGCCGGGCCTTCGTGCTGGCCGATGTCCATCCGGCCGAGTTGTCCGCTCGCGGGGCCGACGGGTTCGGCGGCGCGCTCGCCCCCGACGTCCCGCGATGGCTGGCCGGCCCCGACGGCGTCATCGGCTCGGTCGACGTGGTGCTGACGACTCGGGCGCGGGCTTCGTCAGGGGTGCGGGCGCCAACGATCGGGCACGCCGACGCGGCTGCCCATGCCAGCGCGTAGCGGCGCAACGAGCATCCGGCGGACGCCGCCTCCGCCCGAACGGCGGCGAGCCGCTCCGCCCCGTCGCCCGACGCCCACGGCAAACGGCGTCGCAGATCGCCAGGAGCGGTGGCGTCCGGGTCGAACCCATCGACGAGGAACCCGGCGCCAACGGTGACCAGGCGAGGAACGCAGCTCCCACCTCGGCGCACCACCGCCGCGCCGACTCGCTGGCCAGCGGATGGTGCGGGACCGCCCACTGGTGTTGCACGACCTCGATCGGCGCTACGGCATGAGCGAGCGCAGCGAACTCCAGCGACACGGTGCCTCTTCGTCGCCGGCTTTGCGGCGACGCGCTGGCTGGTGCCCGGCGGTCGCGGATCCAGTGAACCCGTGTCACGACGCACGGGTGCCCCACCACAGCGGACCACCCTCGCTCGACGCCAGTGGCGTTGTCCCGAGACCGATGCGGCTGCCGAAGTGCAGACCGTGATCCTGGCGCGCGGCCGTCGATGCGCTCTCGAAGACTCGGCGTGGCCGTTGGCCGCACGTACTCCTCGACATGTGCCCCAACACCTCGCGCAGGGCGTCGCCACGATTGCCGACCACGCGAGATCGCCGGCGTCGAGGCCGGTGCACTTCGGTTCCAACGTCAGGCGCCCCTGGCCTCAGCGGCCGATACGCGGGGACACGACGCCCCGCGATGCCCGGCCGCGGTCACATGCCGGTCACGGCACACTTCCGCGATGGCCGTGTCGCTCCACCACATCGTCATCGATGCCCATGATCTTCCTCGCCTCGCACGGTTCTGGACGCAGGTGCTTGATTGGAAGATCCTCTCCGAGCGCGAACGGGAGGTCGTCATCGGTACCGCCGAGACGGCGCCGGTCGGCATCTGCTTCATGCCCACCACCGACCACAAGGCGGTGAAGAACAGGGTCCACCTCGACCTCAGCCCGGATCCCGAAGACCGCGAACGGGAGATCGAGCGCATCATCGCCCTCGGCGCCCGCCGGGTGGAAATCGGTCAAACCGGCGGCGAGTCCTGGACCGTGCTCGCTGACCCCGAGGGGAACGAGTTCTGCGTCCTGCGTCCGAAGGCGATGCTCATCAGCTAGTCACGGTTCAGCGGAGAGGGAACACCGATGACCGCATCAACCGCAAGGCGGACAAGGACTTGAAAAGAGAGCTCTTCGGACCGAGGTCGGCGTGTGGCCCGATTGCCGACCTGTCGAGCCTCCGCCCCCCGCACCACGGCCGAGGATTCGGCAGCGTGTCTCGGCACGGGCGTGGTCGCCGAGACCAGCGCCAGTGCCAGCCCCGAAGGTGGCGCGACCGCCTTTCCGGCGCCCGTGTTGTGCCCGTCGGTGTTCAACTTCGACAAGACGCCGGGCAGGCACTGGGAATCGAATGGGTGCGACGACTCCGCCTCGTGACTCCGGACTTCGTGGACGATCAATGGCGGGGCAGCAGCTGGCCCGCTTCGACGCGGGTGACTCGACCGGCACCGTCGTTGCTCGATTGATCGGCGTTCGCGCGAGCCGGCAGCGTCGAGCGCGGTGCGTGTCGGTCTGTCATGTCGATGGACCGTGTTCGAGGAGTGCGCCGCCGAGCGCGCTCAACAGAAACAGCAGACTCCCGAGCAGGAACAAGGTGACCGACACGACGTACAAGGCGGGCCAGAAGAACCCGACACAGCCACAGACGAACAGGGCTGCGGCGAAGATGTTCGAAGCCGAGATGGCCCACCGGTGCGCGTCGAGGGACCAGCACAGCCGGGCCATCAACCGCATGTGAGCCATCCCGCGATCTTGCCCAGCGCGGGCCGATGCGGTCCAGTGCGGCCTGCCGGCTGAGCGGTCGCCGACGATGGCGCCTTCCGGCTGCGTCCGGATGGGACCGCGTCGTTTCGTTGGCATCGTCGCCCCTCCGTCGTGGTGGTCCCGGCAGCGTCGCGAGTGGGTGCTAGCGACGTGCTAACCAGCGGCACCTCTGGACGCTGACGGACCACGGGGCGGCCACGTCGCTCTGCATCAGCCGAACTCGTCGATCACCTCTTGGAACGTCGCGATCGCCGGGCCGAGACCGTCGCCGAGTGCGGCTTCGATGATGCCCAGCCCATCGACGATGGCTGCGGCGCGGGCGTTGATCCGTTGGAAGTCCGGGTTGGCTCGCACTGCCGCAATCTGGCCGTGCGATCCGCGCACCAGGATGAAGCCAGCGAGCTCACCTCCATGCGGCGCAAGGATCACCACCTCGAAGCTCTCGATCGCCCCATTCGTCTGCTGTCCAGTCCAGAACTCCACTCCGTCGTTGAAGACTTTGAGTCCCTTGGCCTCCCGGCCTCGAACCGCCTGGCCCCAGCCGATGAACAGTCCTGCTTCGGCCATGATTCGCTCCCTCCCGTTGTTCAGCCCCCTCGTCGACGGTAAGCGGCGGACGTCGACACGTCAACGGATCAGTGCACCCCTCACCTGCGACGCGTCCGACACGTCACCGCCGGCGACGTCGACGTGTCGCCACTCGACCGCACCATGTCGTCGCCCTTCGCCGTTCCGGATGACCGTGCCCCATCGTGCACTCGCGTCGGTGACGGGGACGTGACGGGCTGGAACCGACCTGTTGACAATTCTCGTCCAGAACGGCGACACCCTCCGCGAACGCCGTGGCGACGGGGCGGCAAGCCGACGCGACCGCACTGGTCTGGTCGGCGGAACGGGAGTAGAACGGGCCGCGGGAGGAGGTCACCATGACGGAACGACAGGCCACGTCGGAGGCATCGCCGCGCCGGATCCTCGTCGTTGCCAACCAGACGGCGTGCGGCGACGAACTGCTCGCCGCGATCGGGGCGCGAATGCGCCAGGGCCCTGCCGCTTCACGCTCCTTGTACCGGCCACGCCACCGGCCGAGCACGCGACGTGGACCGAAGGTGACGCCCGAGCACTCGCCAAGCGCCGCATGGCTGCCGCGCTCACGCGATTCGTCGACGCTGGCGCCGACACGGTCGAGGGCGTTGTCGGCGACGCCAACCCTGTCCGTGCCATCGACGATGTGCTCATCGAAAATCCCCACGACGAGATCATCCTGTCGACACTGCCGCCCGGGGTGTCGCGCTGGTTGCGGCTCGACCTGCCCCGCCGCGTCGAGCAGCGGTTCGCGTTGCCCATCACGACGGTGGTCAGCGAACGCCAGCTGGCGACCTGACCGTCGCCGACGTCGCCGCCCGGCGGGCACGGCGGGCGAGTCGGAGCGTTGTCAACATCCTGAACCAGCTCGACATATCGATGGTCGGTCATGCCGCGGTGTCGTCATCTCGTCGTGTGGGTCGTGTGCGCCTTCGCACGACCCCTCGAGTCCCGTCGTTTGCGGTGTCCGGTGGCCCAACGGGTTTCACTTACCATCTTGACCGAACCGAGCGGCATGGGGGCTGGATGTCTGAGCAGACGACGGAGGACGGCGACGGCGGCGGGGCCACGATCGACGCCCTGCTGGCCGAGCACCGGACGTTCCCACCGCCGGCGTGGATCAAGAAGGAGGCGCTGGTCACCGGCACCTTCCTCTACGACGAGGCGGCCCGCGACGACCAGGGGTTCTGGGCCCGCCAGGCTGGCGAGCTGCTCGACTGGGAGCGGGAGTGGGACACCATCTGCGACTGGCAGCTGCCGTACTCCAGGTGGTTCGTCGGGGGCACGCTCAACGTGGCCCACAACTGCGTCGACCGCCACGTCGCCGCCGGGCGGGGTGACAAGGTGGCGATCCACTTCGAGGGCGAGCCCGGCGACGAGCGGACGGTCACCTACGCCGAGCTGCTCGACGAGGTCCAGCGCTTCGCCAACGCGCTGAAGGACCTCGGCGTGCAGGCCGGCGATCGCGTCAACATCTACCTGCCGATGATCCCCGAGGCGGCGGTGGCGATGCTGGCCTGCGCTCGCATCGGCGCCGCGCACAGCGTCGTGTTCGGCGGGTTCTCGTCGCAGGCCCTGGCCGACCGCATCAACGACGCCGAGGCCAAGGTGCTCATCACGGCCGACGGCGGTCACCGCCGCGGCGAGGTGTTCCCGCTCAAGCCGGCGGCCGACGAGGCGGTGGCGTCGACGTCGACGATCGAGCACGTCGTCGTGGTGCGCCGCGGCGGCAACGACGTCGAGATGGTCGACGGCCGGGACCACTGGTACCACGAGCTGGTCGCAGCCGCCGCGCCGGACTGCCCGGCCGCGGCGTTCGACGCCGAGCAGCTGCTGTTCCTCCTCTACACGTCGGGCACCACCGGCAAGCCGAAGGGGATCATGCACACCTCGGGCGGCTACCTGACGCAGGTCGCCTTCACCCACAAGTACGTGTTCGACCTGCACCCGGAGACCGACGTGTTCTGGTGCACGGCCGACGTCGGCTGGGTCACCGGCCACAGCTACGTCGTCTACGGGCCGCTGGCCAACGGGGCCAGCATCGTCATGTACGAGGGTGTGCCCAACCATCCCGGCAACGACCGCTTCTGGGCGATCGTCGAGAAGTACGGCGTGACGATCTTCTACACCGCCCCGACGGCGATCCGGACGTTCATGAAGTGGGGGGCCGAGGAGCCGGCCAAGCACGACCTGTCGAGCCTGCGGGTCATCGGCACCGTCGGCGAGCCGATCAACCCCGAGGCGTGGATGTGGTACCACGTCAACATCGGCGGCGAACGCTGCCCGATCGTCGACACGTGGTGGCAGACCGAGACCGGGGCGATCATGATCAGCCCCCTGCCCGGGGCCACGACGACCAAGCCCGGCTCGGCGACGTTCCCCCTACCGGGCATCACGGCCGAGGTCGTCGACGAGGCCGGTGCGCCGGTGACCGTCGGCGGTGGCTACCTGACGCTGACCCGCCCGTGGCCGTCGATGCTGCGCGGCATCTGGGGTGACCCCGAGCGTTACCGGGAGACGTACTGGAGCCGGTACCCCGACCGCTACTTCGCCGGCGACGGCGCCAAGCTCGACGAGGACGGCTACCTCTGGCTGCTCGGACGGGTCGACGACGTGATGAACGTGTCCGGTCACCGCATCTCCACGACGGAGGTGGAGTCGGCGCTGGTGTCGCACCCGAAGGTCGCCGAGGCGGCGGTCGTCGGGGCCAGCGACGCCATGACCGGGCAGGCGATCATCGCCTACGTGACGCTGCGCGGCGGCGCCGACGTGCCCATCGGCGAGCTGCGTGAGCACGTGGCGAAGGAGATCGGCTCACTGGCCAAGCCCAAGACCATCTACCTGACCCCCGACCTGCCGAAGACCCGCAGCGGCAAGATCATGCGGCGCCTGCTGCGCGACGTCGCCGAGGGCCGCAACCTGGGCGACACGACGACGTTGGCCGACGCCTCGGTCGTCGACGAGATCCAGCGCCGGGCCGCCGACACCCCGGCGGAGGGCTGACCTGGAGTCGAGCGAACCTGCCGAACCGGCCGAGGTCGCCGCCCAGTCCTCGGCGCGGATGCACGCCGCCGACGCCGCCGCCCACCTCCTCGGCATCGAGGTCGAGCGTGTCGAGCCGGGCGGCGCGCTGGTGCGGATGACGGCGCGGTCGGAGGTCCTCAACGGTCTCGGCATGCTGCACGGCGGGGCGCTGTTCACGCTGGCCGACACGGCGATGGGCCACGCCAGCAACTCCCACGGCCTCGACGCCGTCGCCGTCGCCGCCTCCATCGACTTCCTCGCCCCGGTCGCCGAGGGAACCGTGCTGACGGCCCACGCCGTCGAGCGCCACCGCCACGGCCGCCTCGCGTTGTACGAGGTGACCGTCAGCGATGGCGAAGGTGTCGTGGTCGCCGTCTTCCACGGCAGGACCCAGGTGCGCCGGACCGCCGGCCGTGGTGCGGCGGAGGTTCCGTAGCGTTCGGTCGGTCGATCCCGGCGATCTCGTAGGCTCGTGGCGTGGGTCGCTCCTGGGGGTCGGTCGCCGAGTTCGAGGGGTTCCTCGATGCCGGGGGCATCGTCGAGCCCGTCGACGCGATGCCCGACGAGTACCGCCAGCACGTCTTCCGCTTCATCGAGCTGCACGCCAACTCCGAGCTGATGGGCGGCCTGACCGAGCGGGACTGGATCCCCAAGGCGCCCGGCCTGCGGCGCAAGCTGGCCGTCCTGGCCAAGACCCAGGACGAGATCGGCCACGCCCACCTGCTCTACATGGTGGCCGCCGACCTCGGGGTGAAGACGCGAGTCGAGATGCTCGAGGACCTGTTCGCCAACCGGGGCCGGTTCCACAACGTCTTCCACTACCAGGCCGTCACGTGGGCCGATCAGGTCGCCATCGCCTACCTCGTCGACGCCGCCGCCCTGATCTCCCAGCAGGCCGTGTTCAAGAATTGCTCGTACGGCCCGTACAAGCGGATCCTCCGGCGCATCGTCGCCGAGGAGGGCTTCCACATGCGCCACGGCGAGGAGATGCTGCTCGTGTTCGCCGAGGGCACGGCCGTGCAGCGGGAGATGTTCCAGGCCGCGCTGGACCGCTGGTGGTGGCCGACGCTGCACATGTTCGGCCCACCGTCGAAGCCCGACGACGCCCTGCTGCGCTGGCACATCAAGTCCGAGCGCAACGAGGACCTGCGCGACAAGTGGGTGCAGAAGTACGCCACGTTGCTGACCGGGTATGGCTTCGTGCCGCCCGACCCCGACTTGCGCCGCGACCCCGAGAGCGGCCGCTGGGTCACGGGTGAGATCGACTGGGCGCCGCTCAAGGCGACGTTCGCCAACCTCGGCCCCGACAGCGCCCGCAGGGTGGCCGACGCGGCCCGCCACTGGAACGAGACGAGGTGGGTACGGGAAGCGCTGGAGTCCGTGGCTCGGCGGGCGGCATGAACCGTTCTGCTGTTTGCGATCGTCCGGATCCGGCCGCTTTCGGCCAACAGAATGCGGTCCTGGCGGCGCTCGCGGGCGTCGACGATCCGGAGTACCCCGGGGTCTCCATCGTCGAGCTCGGGCTCCTCGAGGCGGTACGGGTCGACGGTCCCCGCGTCGAGGTCGATCTCGTTCCGACGTTCTCCGGGTGCCCGGCGCTGGCGTTCATCGCCGCCGACGCCGAGGCGGCCGTGCGGGCGGTCGATGGGGTCGACGACGTGACCGTGCGCTTCGTGAGCACGCCGGTGTGGGGGCCCGAGCGCATCGCCCCGGGCGCCCGCGTGAGGATTGCCGCCGACTTCGCCGTCGCCGTCGCCGTGCCCGGCCGGCCGACGTCGTGCCCGGTGTGCGGCGCGGCGGCGCTGGTCGAGGAATCGATGTTCGGGCCCGTGCGCTGCCGCTCGATCCGGCGTTGCCGGGCCTGCGGCGAGCGCATCGAGACCATCCGCTGAGGCCGCCGGTGAACGTCTACGAGGTGTTCCTGAAGAAGGCCGGCAAGGAGGAGTTCCGCCACGCCGGGAGCCTGGAAGCGGCGGACGACGAGCTGGCCTTGGTGCTGGCGCGCGAGACGTACGCGCGTCGGGCTGAGGGTGATCAGATGTGGCTCGTCGAGCGCCGCCACATCGTCGTCGCCGACGAGGACTACGTGGCCCCGAACGCCGACAAGCCGCACCGCCACAACGACGGGGTCCGCGTGGCCGAACGACGGAGAGCGGGTTCGGACCGTGCCTGATGCGGCCGCCGCAGCGCCTGGAGTCGACGGCGGGCCGAGCCGCGGCGTCACCGCTGAACGACACGGCCGACCGCTGGTGATCGGCTCGGAGCACCTCCTGGCCCTGGCCGACGACGAGCACCTCATGGGCCAACAGCACACCGAGTGGATCGGCGTGGCCCCGTTCCTCGAGGAGGACCTGGCCTTCTGCTCCATCGCCCAGGACGAGCTCGGTCACGCCGCCGCGCTGTACGAGCTGCTCGTCGCCGGAGACGGCGACGCTGACGCGCTGGCCTTCGGACGCCCGCACGACGAGTACCGCAGCTGCCACCTCGTCGAGCTGCCGTGCCCGGACTGGGCCGACGCGCTCGTGCGCCACTGGCTGTACGACCTGGCCGAGCGACACCGCTGGGCCGCGCTGGCCGAGTCGTCCGTGTCCGCCGTCGCGGCGCTCGTCGAGCGGGTCGAGCGCGAGGAGTCGTACCACCGGCGCCATGCCGCGGCGCTGCTCGATCGGGTCTTCGACGGCGCCGCCGGCGAGCGGGTCCGCGCCGCGCTCGACACGCTGCTGCCATACGCCGACGCGCTCTGGGAC
>JACCUL010000113.1 GCA_013811855.1 Acidimicrobiia bacterium | reverse complement strand
AGCCCTTCCCGGTCAGCTGGCAGGACACCGGCTCGGGTGTATTCATCCTCGCAACGGCATCGCTGTTCGTCGGGCTCGCGCTGCGACGCGACACGGCCGCACGCGTCATCAGCCTGGCCGTCACGGCCGCGGCGGTCGCGTTCCTCGTCGAGATCTACCTGTACTGACACCGACAACGAGAGCGCCGAGGACCAGTCGTCGATCTGGGCTTTCAGGAGTGGAATGACCCGTGCCCGCCAGGCAACCTGTACGCGACAAGACCTCTCAGGGGGCTTCGATGCTCGTACTCCACTTGGACCGGGAACGGCGCACGACCGATGCCACTCTCCGTAGTCGGTGTTTGCGGCGGCCTGGCCAGGTCGTGTCTAACGAGTCGTCTAACGAACACGCCGATACGAGACCCGATCCGCTTCACCACCTGGACGAGCCGTCACGAGAACGCCCTGCTCAGCGCTACCGGCTGCTACCCGCCGTCACCTGCTGGACGGGCTTCGAATGACTCATAACCCGAAGGTCGCAGGTTCAAATCCTGCCCCCGCCACCAACAAGACAGCAGGTCAGGGCCAGTGCCGGAGACGGTACTGGCCCTCTGCTTTCGAGGGGAACGGGCCCGATTGTCAACGGTTTGTCAACAGAATCTCGGGGGGTCGCGAGCGGAGCGACTGCTCACGGTCTGGCTGCGAACGTCACGACTCTCCGGGCCTGTTCGCCGGCGTCGCAACGCTGCGGCACGCGTCGATTCGGCGCGGCATTCGCGGTGTCGCCGGTCGGGCTGGCGAGCGCCCGCTCGAGTCCGGGGAACAACTCGATGACGTCGGGCGCTTCGAAGACCCGGTAGCGCTGGCGGCCGACGTTGCGCTGGCGCAGCACGCCTGCTGATTCGAGCCGCGTGATCGCCTCGCCAGTCCTCATCTCGGAGCGCTCGATCAGTCGCGCGGCGCCGTCGACGGTGATGACGGGGACACCAGGGAGCAGCGTGAGCAGCCGCTCGGCAGCTGAGCCGCTGCGAATTCGTCCAAGGCGCTCGTGCCAGCGGGCGTTGAGGTCGTCGATCCTCGAGGCGTAGCGATCGGCGTCCGCGCATGAGCGGGCGGTCGCCGACGCGAAGGTGCGCAACCATGTCGCTGCGTCGTGAGATCGCGCCGGATCGTCCGCCGGTCCTACGTGCCGGTACGCGGTGAGCCCGCCGATGTAGTCGGTCGCCCAGGTGGCGAGCACGAGGCTGATCGGCGAGACGAAGCGAGGCGCGAGACCGCGGCGGCGCAGGACGATGTGGATCAGCGCGCGTCCTGTTCGCCCGTTCCCGTCGGCGAAAGGGTGGATCGTCTCGAACTGGGCGTGGGCGATCGCGGCCTGGACGAGCGCGGGGTGGTCGTCGCCGTTGACGTAGTCCAGGAGGCCTGGAGTAGGTCGTCGAGCTCCAAGACGATCAAACTGGAGGTCGAGGTCGAACTCGTCAAGCGGCCCGCATGAACCTCGACCGGGACGATGTGGTGTCCACGACGACCGAGCCTCTCAGGCGCTCGGCGCGAGGAACTCGGCGAGGGACGTGCGGGCCTTCCTACACACGATCGCTCGGAGGATCGGGGTCCGGCCCAGGGTGATGCCCAGGACGCCGAAGGCTTGCCGGGACCACACGCCGAAGTCGAACACGTCCCGCTGCTCGGCGATCCGCCCGTTCACGAAGCGGAACGTCGAACGGACGTCGTTCACGACGGGTTTGCCGGTCTGGGAGAACGTGTAGCGGGCGAGCCAGTGCGCGGCACCCTGGCTGTCGTCGGCCTCGTGCTCGAGGAGCTCGACGCTGAGGTCACCGTCGCCGGCGGTCAGCATCCTCCACATGGCACCCGGCTCTTCCCCCCGCAGGTCGGTGAACACGGGATCCGAGAAGCGGGCGTCGGATGCGTAGCAGGCCGCCATGGCCGGGCCGTCGTGAGCGTCGAGGGCACGATAGAACGACTCGATCAGGGTGGCATTGGGGTGGGTCATGGTTTCCTCGCCGTGGGTCAGGTGCGCCGTTCAGTGCAGGTGGGGGACGTCGTCGTCGAGCCAGTAGGCGTCGTTCTCGTCGATGACCAGGAGCTCCTCCCACTTCACGCCGACGTCACCGCGGCCGAGGTGGGGCTCGACCGCCCAGAGGCCGGGCGCCGGGCGGTGGTCGGACGTGGACCGGGCGTTCCACGTCGGTGACGGCTCGCCGCGGGTCATCGCCGCAGTGATCCCCTCGATGAACCAGCCGATCACCAGCGCGTCGAAACCGCTCGGGTCAGCCGGCGGGGCCACGCTGGTGTCGGTGATGCGCACGGCGCGGTGGCCGAGCACCGCCTCGGGATGGAGCTGGTGGCAGTTCCGGTCGCCCCGACCGGTCATGTCGTCGTCGACGGTGGCCGCGATCTCGCTGAACGTGGCGCCGGCCCGCACCGCGGCGAGGATCGTGTCGCGGTAGACGAGGTCGTCGACCATCGCCATGTCGTGCTCGGCGCTCGGGCCGACGCTGAAGGACATCGACGTGTCGACCACGAAGCCGTCGAAGATCGGTGACGCATCGAGCACGACAGCGTCCCCCGCCGCCAGGACGTGGTCGGTCGGGAAGAACGACTCGAGCGTCCACTCACCCGGCAGCGTCGTGCGCTCGCCGAAGAGCGCTACCGGCAGGTGGAAGTACCGGTCCGCTCCCTCCCGGCGGAACGCCTTCATCGCCCACCGGGTCGCGTCGCGCTCGGTGACACCGGGCGTCAGCTGGGCTGCCACTTCGGCGAGCACCGCGAACGACGTTGCCTGGTGTCGGCGGAACGTGTTCAGCTGCGCATCGGTGAAGTCGCGGTGCTCAATCAGTCCGGCACCGTGGACGGCCACGGATCAGACCGTAACCGTGGCGAGGTACGTCGAGACGTTCGGCTCGTCGAAGCAGACGAAGCGGACAACCTGGACCGCCGTTGGCGTCGATCGCACGGTCGTGACGGCGATGGTCGCGGCGGGCTCCTTCGGGTAGCCATAGACGCCCGTCGAGATCGCCGGGAACGCCACGGTCCGCGCGCCAACCTCGTCGGCGCGGGCCAGCGACTCCCGGTAGCACGACGCGAGCAGTTCGGCCTCGCCCTCGTCGCCGCCGCGCCACACCGGTCCGACGGTGTGGATGACCCAGTCGGCGCGGAGCCGGAACCCGGGTGTGATCCTGGCCTGGCCGGTCGGGCATCCGCCGAGGAGGCGGCACCGGGCGAGGAGCTCGGGACCGGCGGCGCGGTGGATCGCTCCATCGACGCCGCCTCCGCCCAGCAGCGCGGAGTTCGCCGCGTTGACGATGGCGTCGACGTCCTGCGTTGTGATGTCGCCACGGACGACCTCGAGCACCGGCACCACGACAGGATCGCACGGGTCCGTTCTGGTCGCGAACGTGGCAAGACGTGCCGGCGGACTCCCGACCAGAACGGTCGGCGGCGGTGGTAACACTGTCCCGACGGCGACGGTGCTGGAGCGCGACGCCGAGCTCGGCAAGCTGTCGGGCTGGCTACGCGACGCCGCCGACGGGCACGGACGCGTCGTGTTCGTCGGGGGCGAGGCCGGGATCGGCAAGTCGACGCTCGTCGATGCCTTGGTCGGCGAGACCCGCCGCGCCGGCACCGGCGTCGCCGTTGGGCGCTGCGATGCGCTCGCCACACCGCGGGCGCTTGGACCGTTCCTGACGCCGCTCACGACCTCGGGCTCGATCCGCCCTTCGACCGCGACGCCTTGCTCGGCGCCATGCTCGACGCCGTGCGGATTCGTGGCCCCGTACTGCTCGTGGTCGAGGACGCCCACTGGGCCGGCGACGCGACGGTCGAGCTCCTCGGCATGTTGGGGCGACGGGTGGCCGACCTGCCGCTGGTGCTCGTCGTCACGTATCGCGAGGACGAGGTCACCGCGGTCCACACGCTGCGGCGGACGATCGGGGACCTCGTGACGGCGCGATCGACGGCGTGGCTCGGTCTCCCTCCGCTCACTCTCCACGCCGTCCGTACGTTGGCTCAACCGCACGGCGTCGATGCCACCGTGTTTGCACGCCCGCACCGGTGGCAACCCGTTCTTCGTCACCGAGGCGCTCGCCGCACCCGGCGACACGGTCCCGACCACGGTGCGCCTCGCCGTGCTCGCCCGGGCCTCCCGCCTGGGGTCGGTCGCCCGCAGGGTGCTCGACGCCGTCGCCGTCGTGCCCGGCCGAGCCGAGCGGTGGCTCGTCGACGCGATGTGCGAGCCGTCGGCAAATGCGGTTCAGGAATGCATCGACCGAGGCGTGCTCGTCGCCGCCGACGATACGTACCCGTTCCGCCACGAACTGGCTCGCCTGGCGATCGAGAGTCAGCTCAGCGAAGCCGATCGGAGCAGGTTGCACGCCCGAGCACTCGCCGCGCTGCAGGCGCGGGACGGCGCCGATCCGGCCCGTATCGCTCACCACGCCGAGGCCGCCGGCGATGATGCTGCGCTGGCCCACGCCGCTCGCAACGCCGCCCTCCTCGCTGCCGCGCGGACGGCGTACCGCGAGGCGGTGCGGCACGGCGACCGCGCGCTTTCGCTCCGCCACGAGCTCTCGGCCGCCGAGGTCGCCGAGCTGGCCGTCCGACTGGGACCGTCGCTGGGCGCAATGATGCGCATCGACGAGGCGGTGGCGCTGGCCGACGAAGCCGTCGAGCACTGGCGGGCGGCCGGGGACGAGCGACGTGAAGCCGACGCACTCGTCATGCTGAGCAACGGCCTGGCCGCACTGGGTCACACCGCCGAGTCCACACCGCCGATCGAGCGGGCCATCGAACTCCTCGAGCACTCTCCGCCCGGCCCGGAGCTCGCCGGCGCCTACGCCCGCCTGACGACGGCGCACATGCTGGCCCGGGACCGTGACGCCGCCGCCGAGTGGAGCGAGCGGGCGATCGCGCTCGACGGCACGCTGGGCGACGACGGGCTGCTCGCGCGCACGATGATCGAGACGGGCATCGCCGACGTCATGGATCTGCGCTTTGACGGTCTCGTCCGAGTCCACGAGGGCATCGAACTCGCCCGCCGGGCCGAGCGGCCGGGTTTCGTTGCGCTCGGCCTCTCGCACATCGGAACAGGCTGCGGCGAGCTCCGTCGGTACGACCTCGCCATGCCGGCGCTGACCGAAGGGACGGCGTACGCCGCCGAGCACGACCTCGAGCACCAACGGCCATATATGACCGCATGGCTGGGCCGGTGCCAGTTCGACCTCGGTCGGTGGTTCGAGGCCGAAGTGCACTGTCGCGACAGCCTCGCCGGTCCACGCACGGCCGCGTACATACGCTTCGTGGGCCTCAATAGCCTCGGGTGGTTGCGGGCCCGTCGCGGTGACGGCGACGTCTGGCCGCTCCCTTGACGAGGCGCTGGAGATCGCCAGAGAGATGAAGCACCTCCAGCGGCTGTGGCCGGTGGCTTCGGCCCGGGCCGAAGCTGCGTGGCTGGAGGGCCGGCTCGACGAGCACGTCGAGCTCGTCGAGGAGGTGCTGACGCTGGCGCTGGAGTGCCGCCACGGCCTCGCCGCCGGGCAGCTCGGCCTGTGGCTGGCGCGGGCCGGCGGTTCGAGCACCGCTCCGGCCGGCTCGGCCGAGTGCTTCGCCCGTGGATTGAGGGCGACCACCTCGGGGCAGCAGCGGCGTTCCGGGCAATGGGCTGCTCGTACGAGGAGGCCGACGCCCTGGCCGATCACGGTGACCCGTCGCCGCGGCGAGCCGCACTCACCACGTTCGAGTGGCTGGGTGCCGCCCCGATGGTCGACCGGCTGGGCGGCGAGCTCGGCGTTCCCAGTCGTGACCGCCGCTCGAGCGCGCCCGACCGGACGACACTCAGCCCGCGTGAGGTGGAGGTGCTCAAGCTCGTCGCCGCCGGCTTCACGAACCCGCAGATCGCGGCGACCCTCTACATCAGCCGCAAGACGGCAGAGCACCACGTCTCGGCCATCCTGGCCAAGCTCGGCGTGACGACGCGAGCCGAGGCCGCGGCGGCGGCTGTCCGGCGAGAGGTGTTGCCGCAATAGGGGAGCGCGATGGGGGATCTGCCCCATGTGCCCGCCCATGCTGGGCGCGCACGATCGCGCCATGAACCGTTACCTCATCGAACGCACCATCTCGGGCGCCGGCCAGCTCTCCCATGACGAGCTGCGGGCCCATCGCCCACGAAGTCCAACGAGGTGCTCGCCGGCATGGCGCCGCGGGCGCAGTGGGTCGAGAGCTTCGTCGCCGACGACGCCATCGTCTGCGTCTATCTGGCCGACGACGAGGAGGCCGTCCGGGAGCACGGTCGATGTGGCGGCTTCCCCGTCGACTCGATCCGCCGGATCGGCACCGTCATCGACCCGATGACCGAGGCGGCGTGACATGCGCCGGCGACTGATCCTGACCGCAGCCGCAGGCGCCGCGGTGACCGCGGCGTCGCTCACGGCCGGCCTCGCCGGTGGCGCCGATCGTCGCGCCAACCACCTCGACCAGGTGCGCGAGGCGACGAGCCAGTACCGCCGGGTCGAGCGCGCCGTCCGCGACGGCTACGTCCAGTTCTTCGGCTGCGTGCACGAGCCACTGGCCGGATCGATGGGCACGCACTTCGTCAACGCCACGCTGGCCGGCGATGCCGTGGTCGACGCCCGCCGTCCGGAGGCGTTGATGTACGAGACGCGGCCCGACGGCACGCTGGCGCTCGTCGGCGTCGAATACGTCGTCTTCCAGGAGGCGTGGGACGCCGAGCACGACGCCGAGCCGGAGCTGTTCGGCCAACCGTTCCATCTCGTGGCCGAGCCCAACCGCTACGGCCTTCCGCCCTTCTACGCCCTCCACGCGTGGGCGTGGAAGTGGAACCCGAGCGGCGTCCACGAGGGCTGGAACCCGGCTGTGCTCTGCCTCGATCCCGACATCTGACCCGCAGCCAGCTGGCAGCATGGCGAGGTGACTGCCATCGAGGATCGCCAGCCCCGGCCGTCGACGACCGGCGTCGCGCCGCCGGACGGACCCTTCGACTGGCACTGCGTGCTCGAACCCGGCGAGCTCGCCGACCAACGGGTCACGACGGTGCCGGTCGGTCGGCGGACGTTGTGCCTGACGCGGGTGGGCGATTCCTACGGCGCCCTCGACAATGCCTGCCCGCACCAGGGCGGTCCGCTCGGCGAGGGGTCGATCGAGCACGGGTGGCTGCGCTGTCCGTGGCACGGGTACGACTACTCGCCCTGCAACGGCGTGCCGCCGCCGCCGTTCGCGGACGCGCCGGCGGCCTATGCCGTTGACGTCCGCGAGGACGGGGTGTACGTGGCGTTGCCACCGGAACCGGAGCGGGTGCGGACCGTGTCCGACGTCCTCGTCGAGACCATGACCAACTGGGGCGTGCGCGTCGTCTTCGGCATGGTCGGGCACTCCAACCTCGGCTTCGCCGACGCGCTGAGGGCCGCCGAGGCGCGCCGCGACCTCCGCTACGTCGGGATCCGCCACGAGGGTGCGGCGGCGTTCGCCGCCGGCGCGTACGGCAAGCTCACCGGTGCCGCCGCGGCGTGCTTCGCCATCGCCGGGCCGGGCTCGACCAACCTCCTCACGGGTCTCTACGATGCGCGGGCCGATCGCGCTCCCGTGCTGGCCCTCTCGGGGCAGGTGCCGTCGAAGGTCAAGGGGCGGGGCGCGTTCCAGGACCTCGAGTTGGAGCGGGCCTTCGCCGACGTCGCCGCGTACAGCCAGACGGTGCACGCCGGGTCGGACCACGCCGAGCTGATGTCGCTGGCCTGCAAGCAGGCGATCGTCGGTCGCAACGTCGCCCACCTCGTCCTGCCCGACGAGGTGCAGGTGCGGCCGTCGGAAGCGTCCGCGGGCGGCCCGCGCGGCCGCGTCGGGGATCGTCGCGTCGCGCCGCCCGTCGACGTGCTCCACGAGGCGACTGACGCGCTGGCGCGCGCCCGGCGGCCGGTGTTCGTCGTGGGCTATGGCGCCCGCCACCACATGGCGCCGGTCACCCTGCTCGCCGAGCGGCTCGGCGCGCCGGTGCTCACGACGTTCAAGGCCAAGGGCCAGATCTCCGACGGTCACCCGCTGGGCGGCGGCGTCCTCGGTCGGAGTGGCACGCCGGTCGCCAGCTACCTGATGAACGAGTCCGACCTGCTCGTCGTGTGGGGCGCGTCGTTCTCAAACCACACCGGGATCGCCCCCTACAAGCCGATCATCCAGGTCGAGGACGACCCGATGGCGCTCGGGCGCTTCCACCCCGTCCAGGTGCCCGTGCTCGGCGACGTCGGCGTCACCGCGACCGCCATCGACGCCGCCCTGCCCGTCGACATCGCCGCCGTCGACCAGCGGCCGGACGTCGCCGGGCGCTGGGCCATCTGGCGCGACGAGAAGC
>JACCUL010000110.1 GCA_013811855.1 Acidimicrobiia bacterium | reverse complement strand
GCCCGCCAGTTGGCCGAGTCGGAGTGGGCGACGGCGCGTGGGTCGATCGTCGCCGTGCCGGACCGGCGGGACGGGACGGTGCGGGTCCCGAACGCGCCGTGGCGCTTCTCGAACGCCGATGTGGGCGTGCGCGGCGAACCGCGCTTCCGGGGCGAGGACAACCGCGCCGTCCTCGTCGAGCTGCTCGGCTACGACGACGCGGCGATCGACGAGCTCGAGGCCGCCGCGGTCATCTCGTCGCGACTGCCATCATCGGGCCGGTGACGCTGCGCTTTCCGGTCGAGCCGATGAAGGCGTCGCTCGGCCTGCTGCCGCCTGACGACGGCAGCTGGGCCTACGAGGTCAAGTGGGACGGATACCGCACGCTGGCCTTTGTCGAGGACGGCACGGTGCGCCTGCAGAGCTCGCGTCTGCACGACGTGACGCACAAGTACCCCGAGCTGGCCGCACTGTCGACCGGCGTCGGCGCCTCCCGAGCGGTGCTCGACGGCGAGCTCGTCGTGCTCGACGACGAGGGCCGCCCCCGCTTCGAGCTGATCCAGCGGCACGAGCGGCAGGCCGCCTTCTACGTGTTCGACATCCTGTCGCTCGATGGGACCGACACCGTGACGCTGGCCTACGAGGAGCGGCGGCGGATCCTCGCCGACGTCGTCGAGGCGGGTGGGAACTGGCACGTGCCGGCCCATCGCATCGGTGACGGCCAGGCGCTCCTCGACGCCACCGAGGCCCAGCAGCTCGAAGGCGTGATGGCCAAGCGACTCGGCACCTCGTACCGGCCGGGGCATCGCACCAAGGACTGGCGCAAGGTCAAGCACCGCCGGCCGGCCGAGGTCGTCATCGGCGGGTACACGGTGGGCGGCGGCAACCGCAGCTCGCACTTCGGCGCGCTGCTCGTCGGCCGCTGGGAAGGTGACTCCTTGCGGTTCGCCGGCGGCGTCGGCTCGGGTTTCACGGTGGCGCGGCTGGAGGACCTGACAGGGCGGCTCAGGCGGATCGAGGTCGCCGAGTGCCCGTTCGAGCCGCTGCCGCCGACCGCCTACCGCCGGTCGGCCACGTGGGTCCGGCCCGAGCTGTCGGCGCGCGTCGAGATCACCGAGTTCACGAACGAGGGCTACGTCCGCCAGGCCGCGTTCATCGAGCTGGTGGACCCGTGAGGATCGCCCTCGACGAGCTCCGGTGGGAGGCTGCGGCGCTCGACGCCGCCGACGCGTTGGCCCTGTGGCGCCAGCGGTTCGTCACGCCGGCCGGGCTGGTGTACCTCGACGGCAACTCGCTCGGGATGGCGCCCGTCGATGCGCTCGCCCGGCTGCGCCACGTGGCCGCCGACGAGTGGGCGACGGGACTCATCCGCTCCTGGGACCACTGGCTCGACCTGCCCGGCCGCGTCGGCGACCGCCTGGCACCGATCATCGGCGCACCCGCCGGGTCCGTCGTCGTCCACGACTCGACAACGGTGAACCTGTACCAACTCGTCCACGCCGCGCTCGCCCTCGTCCCCGACCGTCCGGTGATCGCCGTCGTACCCGGCGAATTCCCGACCGATCGGTACGTGGTCGACGGCATCGGCGCCGCCCTCGGCGCCGAGGTCCGGGTCGGCACCGACGACCTCGACGGGGTGGGCGTCGTCGTGCGGTCGCTCGTCGACTACCGCACGGCCGAGCTGGTCGACCTGGCCGCCGAGACGGCGCGCGCCGCGGCGGCCGGGGCGGTGTCGCTGTGGGACCTGTCGCACGCCGCCGGCGCCGTCGAGGTCGACGTCGTCGCCGCCGGGGTCCAACTCGCCGTCGGCTGCAGCTACAAGTTCCTCCACGGCGGGCCGGGTGCGCCGGCGTGGTCGTACGTCGCGCCGGAGCTGCAGTCCCGGATCAGCCAGCCGATTTGGGGGTGGTTCGCGCAGCGCCGTCAGTTCGAGATGAACGGCGAGCACGATCCCCAGCACGACATCCGTCGGCTGCTGCTCGGCACGCCCGGCATCCTCGGGCTGGCAACGGCCGAGGTCGGCATCGGTCACGTCGCCGACGCCGGCATGCCCGCCGTCGCCGGCAAGGGCCGGGCGCTGACGGCGCTGGCGCTGCGGTGTTGCGCCGAGCTCGGCCTGGAGT
>JACCUL010000310.1 GCA_013811855.1 Acidimicrobiia bacterium | reverse complement strand
CGGCGACGCCGGGGCGCCGACCACCAGCGGTCCCGCCGCGGCGGTGACCGACGGGCCGACGACCACCAAGCCCGTCGTCGTCACGACGACGACCGAGCGGCCACGCCGCAAGACCCATCTCGACCAGCCGCTGGGGTTCGGCATGGCCGGCGACGACGTGGTCCAGGTCCAGCGCCGGCTGCGCCAACTGGGCTTCGCGCCGGGACCGATCGACGGCCAGTTCGGCGGGTTGACCCAGGCGTCGGTGTGGGCGTTCGAGAAGCTCGTGCTCGACACGCCGCGGGCGGAGGCCACGGGGATCGTCACCGACCGGATGTGGCAGCGCATGCAGGACGACATCCGCTTCGAGCCCCGCCGGCCCGACGCCGATACGGCCGACCACACCGAGGTCTACCTTCCCCAGCAGGTGGCGATCTTCTTCCGGGACGACGAGCCGGTCCTCATCACGCACATCTCCAGCGGTACCGGTGAGCGGTGGTGCGACGAGGTGACGATCAGCCCCGGTGAGATCGGCAACGTCGAGGGTACCGAGCCCCTCAAGCGGGGCGAGTGCGGGGTCTCCGACACGCCGGGCGGTGTGTACCACTACGACCGCGCCGTCGAGGGCATCCGCGAAAGCGCGCTCGGGAGCCTGTGGAACCCGGTCTACTTCAACTACGGCATCGCCATCCATGGCGCCCAGACCGTGCCGCTCTACCCGGCGTCGCACGGGTGCATCCGCATGCCGCTGACCATCTCCGAGACGTTCCAGAAGTTCGTGTCGATCGGCGACGCCGTGTACGTCTTCGACGGCGAGCACGACCCCGAGGACACCGGCTCCCCGCCACCGACGTTCAACTCGCTCGACCCCGACTACACCACGACCACCACGTCGACCACGAGCACGACGACCACCACCACGGTTCCCGAGACGACCACGCCGCGGACAACGGAGCCCGAGCCGGAGCCGACGTCGCCGCCGCGGACGACGACCACGACGAGCCCGCCGACGACCAAGCCGCCGCGCTCGGACCCGACCCCGCCGACGAGCCGCCCGTAGCTCGGGCGCGGTCAGTCGGGCAGGGCGGCGCAGGCGTCGAGGCCCTGCAGCACGCCGACGCGGAAACTGGCGATCTTCTCGAAGGCGCTGCCGAGCACGTCGTCCTCGGAGCGGTCATCGCCGACCACGAGCGCCGCCTGGATGGCCTCGTCGAGGTCGCCGGGCTCGATCTCCGCCGCGCCGCGCGGGGTCGTGCCGTCGGGCCCGGGCACGATGTCGGCCACCCACGCGCCGACCAGGCAGTCGTCGAGCAGGGCCCGCTCCTCACCGACGAGCTCGCTCCCGGCGGCGTGCTGGACGGCTTCGCTCCACGCCCCGCCCAGCACGTAGCCGATGGAGAAGTCCCCGAACCGCTGGTAGAGGTCGAACCCGGTCGACTCGTCGTACAGCACCTGCGCCGCACCGGGGCAGTAGACGGCCCCGGTCACCGGCGAGCCCAACGCATCCGGGCACGTCAGCCCGTCGGCGGAGTCAACGGCCACCACCGCCAGCTCCGGCAGGGCCTCGGGCGCGGCCCGCGACCAGAAGTCGTTGAGGTCGTCGCGGATGATCGACACGATCTGGCCATCGCCGAAGCCGTAGTCGGCGTTGCCGTCGGTGTCGCCAAGGCGGAACGACGTCGGCACGAGCGGGAGGGGATCGTCGATCAGCCGGGCGCAGCGCTTCAGCCCGTCGGTGAACCCGACCTGGAACGCGCCGACCCGGTCGAACGCCGAGCCGTGGCCGCCCGGCGCGAACGGGTCTGTGCCGACCGGGTCACGGACGGCGATCATCGCCGTGAGCCCGGTGCGGATGTCCTCGTCGCCCATCGTCAGGCCTGTCGCCTCGCCGTCGACGGCCCGGCGCACCCACGCTCCGGCGAAGCAGTCGGCCTGCTGCTCGGTGACGACCGTCGGTACGTTGCGGGCCAGCACGCCGGTACGGGCCTGGATGGCGTGACCGAACTCGTGGGCCAGCACGACGCCGAGCACCGACTGGCCGAACTCGTCGGCCAGCGTGAACAAGATGCCGTCCTCGCCGTCGTCGTAGACCATGAAGTCGCCCTCGGCGCAGTAGAAGGCCCCGAACTCGCTGACCTCCTCGTAGGTCGTCTCCTTGGCGCCCCCGCACCCAGGGATGCCGTCGGCGCGCTGCGGGTACGCCGGGTACACCGCACCCTGCAGCGGCTCGAACGGTTCGCCGAAGACGGCCGGGAAGTTCTCGCCCCACCAGAGCTGCAGGTCGACCAGCGTGGCGAGCACGAAGTCGTCGTACGGCCGGCGCGGCTTGGCGTCGCCCGGGTCGAGGATGTCCGCCAGCTCGGGGGGCACGCTGTCGGGTGGCACGGTCCCAGGCGGCCCGTCGGTGGTCGAGGGCGGTTCGGTCGCGGGCGGCTCGGTGACCGGCGGTGCGGTGGACGGCGGGGCGGGGACCGTGGGGTTCGTCGGCGGGGGCGTGACGGGTGCGGTCGTCGACGGCTCGGTCGGCGGCGGGAGGACCACCTGGCGGGCCTGCTCGGTGCGGACCCCGCTGGTCACCGCGCAGCCCGCCAGGCCGACGACCACGGCGACGGCGGCGATCCGGCGCATCAGCCGAGCAGTCCCTCCAGCTCGACGATCTCGTCGGCCTGGCCGACGGCCTTGGCCTGCGCCAGGGCCCGCACCTCGGGGTCCTCGGCGCGCTCGGCGGCGAACTCGGTCATCTCGATCCCACCCCGATGGTGGGCGACCATCAACTCGACGAACTCGGCGTCGGCAGCCGCGCCGTCGGCCGAGGACAGCTCGTCGAGCTGCTCCTCGCTGGCCATGCCCGGCATCTCCGCGACCGGCGTCGCCATGCCCATCCAGCCCATCGCCTGCTCGGGGTCGTCATCCTCGCCGATGCGCAGGTCCCGGCCGAGCTGGACCATGCGGCCGATGTCCTGGCTCTGGCCGAGCAGGATCGAGCGGGCGACGGTCCGCAGCCCGGCGTCGGTGTCCGGCCGGGTGACGTAGATGAGCGCCATCTCGACGGCCTGCTCGTGGTGGGTCCGCATGTCGTCGAGGAACCCGGCGTCGACGTCGTTGCCCGATCGCCGGGCCGCCGAGTCACCGATCAGCCAGCCCGACATGGCCCCGATGAGGAGCGCGGCGACGACGAGCCCGATGACGTTGAACGGGTGCTGCCACCACGGCAGCACGACGATGTCGTCGTGGTCCGACCCTTCGTCCGGGTCCACGTCCGTCGTTGCGACCGCGTCCACCGGCGTCATGCCGACCCATTCTGCCAGTGAGGGCCGTCGACCGGGCCGCGAGTACGTTCACGGCCGTGGGGGGCACCGGGAGCCAATCCCAGGGGCGGCCGCGCGGGCGCCCACGGGACCAGGACTCGGCGGCGACCCGGCAGCGACTGCTGTGCGAAGCCCGCCAACTGTTCGCCCGCAGCGGCTACGACGCCACGTCGAACCGGGCCATCGCCACGGCGGCGGACATGACCAACGGGGCGATCTACCACTACTTCCCGTCGAAGGCCGAGCTGTACGCGGCCGTCTACGAAGAGGTCTTCGACCGGGTGTTCACCGAGTTCGAGATGGCGGTCGTCGATCAGGGGACGCTCGTCGCGCAGTACGCCGCCGTGCTCGACGCCGCGGACCGGCTCAACCGGGAGGACCCCGTCCTGGCCGCGTTCGTCGTCGGCGTGGCCAGCGACGCCCAGCGTCATCCCGAGCTTGCCCACCTGCTGCGGCCGCTCTACCGCCGCAACGTGCGGTTCTTCCGGAACCTCGTGGCCGCCGCCGCGGAACGCGGTGAGTTGCATCCCGACGTCGACCAGCGCGCCGTCGAAGACCTGCTCAACGCGGTGGTGTCCGGGTTGGCCCGGCTGTCTGCGATCACGGGCGACGCCCGCCGTCATGCCGCCGCCGTCGACGCGTTGCGCCAGTTCCTCGCCGGGACGCTGCTGCGGTCGGCGCCGGCCTGAATCAGCCGGTCGTCGTCGCCGGTGTGGTCGCCCCGGGCGGCGTCTCCTCGAAGGCCTCGGCGGGACCGACGGTGAAGGAGTTCTCCCCGTCGATCCGGGCGATGAGCTGCACGGTCGTGCCACTCTCGTCGACGGCAGTGCAGGCGAACGTCGTGCCCTCGTCGGTCGAATCCGGCTCCTCGCAGGAGGCCTGATCGAAGGCCGTCCCCATGCCGGTCTCGAAGTCACCATCGTCCTCGTTGATGAAGTCCTCGGCTTCGTCGCGGAAGTCCGAGGAGCTGACCGAGCAGGCGGCGAAGCCGAGCACGGCGGTGCTCATGACGATGGGGGCGAGGCGGCGCATGTCGGTCCTCTCGGGGATGGCGGCCAGGGGTGCCGGCACGCTATCGGTCGTCGCCGTCCGTCGGGACGTCGGACCTCAGACCTCGGCCGGCACGACGGCGGCGGCGCGGGGAGCCAGGCGGAGGCGGTCCACCGTGACGAGCAGTAGTGCGGCCCAGACGAACGCGAAGCCGACCAGGCGGACGGCCGGCATCGGCTCGGCGAAGGCGAGCCAGCCGAGCACGAAGTTGATGGTCGGGATGAGGTACTGCAGCGGGCCGAGCAGCGTGAAGGGCAGGCGCCGCGCCGCGACGGCGAACAACACCAGCGGCACGGCGGTGACGAGGCCGGTGAACGACACGAGGACCCATTGGCCGGCGTCGGCCGCAGCAGGGATGCTGTCGTCCCGGCCGGCGAGCGCGGCAGCCAGGACGACCGCCGGCACCGTGAGCACGAACGTCTCGCCGGCCAGGCTCTCGACCGGGGACAGCGGGACCTGGCGCTTGAGCAACCCGTAGACGCTCCACGTGGTCGCCAGGGCGAGCGCGATCCACGGCGGTCGACCGTACGAGCCCGTCAACACGACGACGGCGACGACGGCGAGCCCGATGGCGGCGCGTTGAGCGGCCGACGGTCGCTCGCGCAGCACGACGACACCGAGCAGCATCGTGCCGAGCGGGGCCATGAAGTACCCGAGCGCGGTCTCGATCACCCGGTCGTGGGTGACGGCCCAGACGTACGCCGTCCAGTTCACGGCCAGCAGCAGCGCGGCGATGGTCAATCGGGTGACCAGCCGGCGGTCGGTCGCCGCGGCACGGAGCACCGGCCACCGCCGCCGCACGGTGACGACGAGCGCCATGACGACCGAGGCGAGGGCGATCCGCCAGCCGATCAGCTCGAAGGCGTCGAAGCCGTGCAGCTCCCGCCAGTAGATCGTCAGCAGACCCCACAGGGTGTAGGCCGCGAGTGCGGCGCGCACGCCGATCGCCACGCCATCGTCGTGGTGGCCGTGCTGCACGCCGGCCGACGCTAACGACGGTCGCGTCATCCTCGACGGTCGAGGCGTTGCGTCGTCGCAGTACCCTCGTTCCATGACCGAGGACCGGCGCCGGCGGTGGCAGCGGGCGTTCGAGGTGGCGGGTCCGGGGCGGGATGCGTCGTTCACGACGATGTCGGGGATCCCGCTCGATGCGGTCTACGGACCCGACGACGGTGAGTTCCCGGGTGTGTTCCCCTACACCCGCGGCCCGTACGCGTCGATGTACCGCTCGAAGTTGTGGACGATGCGCATGTTCGCCGGCTTCGGCACCGCGGACGACACGAACTGGCGGTTCAAGGAGATCATCAAGGCCGGCGGTGACGGGTTGTCGACGGCGTTCGACATGCCGACGCTGCTCGGCCTCGACTCCGACGACCCGATGGCGTTGGGCGAGGTCGGCCGGTGCGGGGTGGCGATCGACAGCCTGGCCGACATGGAGGATCTCTACGCCGGCATCGACCTCGCCGCCACGACGACGTCGATGACGATCAACTCACCGGCGGCGGTGATATTCGCCATGTTCGTGGCTCAGGCCGAGCGGGCGGGGGTGGCCCGGGACCGGCTGGGCGGGACGTTGCAGAACGACATCTTGAAGGAGTACCAGGCGCAGAAGGAGTTCGTGTTCCCGCCGCGGCCGTCGATGCGGCTCGTGCGCGACACGATCACGTTCACCGCGGCGGAGATGCCGCGGTGGCACCCGGTGTCGATCTCCGGCTACCACATCCGGGAGGCGGGATCGACGGCGGCCGAGGAGTTGGCGTTCACGTTGGCCAACGGGTTCGCCTACGTGGAGCTGGCGCTCAGTGCTGGGTTGCCGGTCGATGCGTTCGCGCCGCGGCTGTCGTTCTTCTTCAACGCCCACATCGACTTCTTCGAGGAGATCGCCAAGTACCGGGCGGCCCGGCGGATCTGGGCCAGGTGGATGCGGGACCGTTACGGGGCCGAGGCGGAGCGGTCGATGCAGCTGCGCTTCCACACCCAGACGGCAGGGGTGTCGCTGACGGCGCAGCAGCCCGAGGTGAACATCGTGCGCACGGCCATCGAGGCGCTGGCCGGCGTGCTCGG
>JACCUL010000084.1 GCA_013811855.1 Acidimicrobiia bacterium | reverse complement strand
AGATCCATGCCGACGTCGCCACGTGGGCCGGCGCCGAGCTGGTGGCCGGGTACTGCCTGCGCCGGGTGGAGGAGGATGACGCGGGACTGCAGCACCGGCCGAACCCCGAGCACGACGTGACGCTCGAGCAGCTCGACGTCGCCGCCCGCGAGGTCGCCACCGCGCTGCGCATCTGCGACCCGGAATCCCACCTGCTCGGCGAGCCGGGTGACATTCTGGCCGGGCTGAACTCCATCATCGCCGCCGAGATCGACGCTCGACTGCACAACTTCCGCGAGGACATGGACGCAGCCGCGTGCGACGAGTTCGCCGACTACGTGACGGCGTGGGTGGTCACCGGGTACGCCGTGCGGGTCGCCGAACGCGACCTCGAGGCGCTGGTGTGATCCAGCGGACGCTCGTAGCCGGCGTCGGCAACGTGCTGCGCGGCGACGATGGCTTCGGTGTCGCCGTTGCCGAGCGGCTGGCTCGTTCGTCGCTGCCCGACGGCGTGACCGTCGTGGAGACGGGCATCGCCGGGATCGCCCTCGTGCAGGAGCTGCAGCAGGGGTGGGACGCCCTCGTCGTCGTCGACGCGGTCGATCGTGGCCGCCCGCCGGGGACGGTGATGGTCATCGAGCCGGAGATCGTCGATGTCGGCGCGCTCTCCTGGGACGAGCGCAACGACGTCATCGCCGACATGCACCTGGCCACGCCCGAACGTGTCATGGTGCTCGCCCGCGCTCTCGGCGTCCTCCCGTCGTGGGTGCGGATCGTAGGCTGCCAGCCCAACGATGCGGAGTCCGTCCGTCAGGGCCTGTCGGCTGACGTGGGCGCGGCTGTCGGCCTGGCCGCCGCCGAGGTGCTCCGCCTGCTGGCGGAGCGAACGGCTGCCGAGGACGTTCGATGATCGATCCTGAGGCGACGATCAGCGCGCTCCAGGAGCGGCTGGCATCGATACCAGCGTCGCTGCGACCGCGGGATCACGGCATGCTCGCCTATCGGCTCGGCTTGGCCTACGCGGAGTCGCCGAGCGGACAGCCGCAGAGCAACCTGCGTCACGCGCTGCGCAGCTACGCGGTCGCCGCGGCGCTGTTCGATCAGCGCTTCGAGCCGGTCGAGCACGCCCGGGTGCTCAACGCGACGGCGGCGGCCAACCGCGCCCTCGGCCGGCCGGCGGCGGCAGTGGTGCAGTTCGAGACTGCGGCGGAGCTCCTCGCCGAGCGCGACCGCGATGACGAACGGGCCGCCGCGTTCAGCAACCTCGGTCTCACTCGCACCGAGCTCGGCGACACGGCAGCCGCGCTCGAAGCGTTCGGGCGGGCCGTCGAACTGTTCGACGCCGGCACCGCCGAGGGCCGTCGCGGTCGGGCGGCGGCGTTGCTCAACCGCGGACTCGCGTTCGCGGGGGAGGAAACCCCGGAGGCACTGCGGGCCGCGCTGGCGGACTACGCGGCGGCCGATGAGCTCGTCGACGAGCACGACGCGCCGTATCACCACGCGCTCGTCGCGCACAGCATCGGCGTCGCCTGCACGGCTCTGGCCGGCAAGGATCCGAGCGCGTCCGAGCAGTTGCTCGATGAAGCGACAGACGCGTTCAGGACTGCGCTCGCGGTCTTCACCCGCTCCGCCTTCCCCTTCCAGCATGCGCTGGCCAAGCACAACCTCGGGCGAGCACTCCTGGCGCAAGGTGGTACCGCACAGCTGCGGCGCGCGCTCGCCTGCTTCGAGGATGCGTCGGCCGTGCTCGACCCTCGGCTCCATGTCGACGCCTGGCAACGATCGCACGCTGGGCTCCTCGAAGCAGAGGCGGCACTGGCCTCATCCGTCGATGACGACGGCCGCGCCCGGTCCTTCGTGGCGCTCTTGTGCACGTGCCCGCCCGAGGAACGCGCCGCGCTCCTGCGCGAGCGGCTCCTACGGTTCCTGGCGTTGCCCGATCCGCTCCGCCACGCCGCCCTGGCCGAGCTGGCCGCAGCATCGGTCGGCGCTGCTGACCATGGGCTGGCGATCATCGACGCTGAGCTCACCGTGCTCACCGAACTTCCGACCGAGCATCTGGAGGCGGCGCTGCTGGCTCGCCTGGCCGCCCACCATCGACTGAAGGGCGCTTGCCGAGAACAGGCCGACCGCGCCCTCGATCAAGCGGTGGGCGACGCGCTCAACGGCCCGCAGCGAATCTTCGTTCGCGACTTCCTTGCCGCGCACGGTTTCGAGCGGTCATGAGCGGAGCTCATGACGGGTCGGTCGAGCGAGCGCCGGCGAGCCGGGCGACGATGGGGTGTGGGGGCGCAGCCCCCGATGGTGAGCGGTCATGAGCGGAGCTGATGCGGCCGTCGATGCCGCCCGCGCCTTCGTGCACGCGGTGGCATGGGGCGAGCACCACACCGTCTGGAAGCTGCTGGCACGGGACGGGCGCAAGGCGGTGCTGCGCGTCGCCCTCGGTCGCGGCATGGACGACGTGCTCGCGTCGCGGCTTCGCGAGGACCGTGCCGAGACCGACGAACTGGATGCCTTCCTCACCGACCTCGTCAACGGCCTGCGAGCCGATCTTCAGGGCGCCGATCTCGACACGGTCGGCTTCGAACCCGTCGACGCCATGACCGACGATCGTTCCGTGTCCGTGGTGCTGACCACGCCAACCGCGCCGGAGATCGCCCGCCACGGCATCGACAGCCTGCCGATTGCGACCCTCGAGCTGGTCGAGGAAGACAGCACGTGGCGAGTCGTGGCGATCCGGCCGAGATTGGCGACATGAGCGAGCGCAGCGAGCTCACCGGGCGAGCGAGCGCTAGCGAGCCGGAGGGTGATGGGGTGTGGGGGCGCAGCCCCCACGGTGGGAAGTGAGCGAGCGCCGCGAGCTCGTCCGGCACTACGAGGCGGCGGTGTCCGCCGAGGCCCTCGCGCTCGCCTGGGCCCGCCAAGAGCATGGCCCCGCCGGGGCCACCGTCGTCGTCGACACCGAGATCAGTCCGCGGGGACGCAACGGTCGGCTGTGGCCTCCACCTGCGCGCGACACGCTCGCCGTGGCCGTCGTGCTCCGGCCCGCTTTCGGTCTGCAAGATGCCGATGCCGTCTGGTTGCTCGCTGGACTCGTCGCCGCCGCCGCCACCCGCGCCGTCAGCTCCCGGTCGGTCGGCACCTGGTGGCCCGACCGGGTGGTCGACCCCGAGACCGGTGTCGAGCTGGTCATGACCAAGGCCGAGGTCCAGCTCGGCCCGGGGCGCGTGCGCTCGGCCGTCATCACGCTGCGCTTCGATCTGGCCGGCATCGGGATCCACCCCGACGACCGGGCCGCCGTGCTGGACGCGTTGGCCGAGGCCGTCGACGAGGTCGCCGATTTCGACGCGGCCGCGGCTGCGGCGCGCTACAGCGCGGCGTGCGCGCAGATCGGACGCCGCGTCAAGCTCACGCTCTTCCCAAGGGGCGAGACACGCGGGCGAGCGAGCGTCGTGGACCATGCGGCGCGACTGCACATCGAATCCACCACTGGCATGGTCGAGCGCATCGCCGTCGACGTCCTGCGCGACCTCGAGGTCGTGTGATCGTGGTAGCCGAGGGCCTGCTCCCGCCGTTCGCCGAGCCGACCGGCCCGCGCGTCAGCGATGCCGTCGTCGTCAGCACCTTCGCGCGACAAGAACCGACCGGGTACTCGCGGCGACTGCACGCCGAGGCCAACGTGCTGCTCGTCGATCGCGTCGAGGCCGTCGCGCTTCGGCTGACGCCACGAGCCCTGCTCGTTCGCGTCGACGGTACGGACGAGGCGGCCACGATCGTGCCTGTCGTCGAACACGCGCTGACCACGGCCGGCTTGCGGCGACTCGACGAGCGCACCCTGCTCGGCGTGCCCGTCGCCCTGCAGCTCGTCGGGCTGCGTCTGTCCGAGTGGGATCTGTGGGGCGCTGACATCGACGCCGCCTTCCGCGCCCTGCGCGCCATCGCGGCCGGCGAGTGGAGCGTGGATCACTAACTCGCCGCCCCATGGACGCTGCGCCGCGCGTCCGTCCTGTCGGCTGGTGGTGTCCGCCGACGACCACTGCGACGTGCACCGGTGATCGCAGGTCCCAATGGCGCAAAGAAGGTCTCGAAACGGGGTTGATCTGAGGAACGTACGTTCGATACACTGCTTGCATGGCGACGATCGTGCACCAACTCCACGATCTCATCGGCGACCTCGCCGCCCTCGACCCCGGCTCGATGACCGACGGCGAACTGCACGAACTCACTGTCGCCCTGCAACGCGAGGGCGCCCGCTTGACGGTGGCGGCCGGGCCGGTGCTCACGGCGTGGGAAGACCGCCAGGTATGGGCCGGCGACGGCTCCACGAGCCCCGGCCACCGTCTCGCCCGCGAGACCAACGCCGACCCCCGCTCCACCAAACGCGATCTGCGCCGCGCTCGCCGCCGCGTCAACCTCGCCACCACCGCGGCGGCCATCTCCGCCGGGTCCCTGTCGGTGGACCATCTCGATCTGTTCGGCCGAGCTCGCGCCGGGCGGGAAACGCAGTTCGCTGACGACGAAGAACTGCTCGTCACCGAATGCTCGAAGCTGTTGTTCCACCAGGCGGTGCGGGTCGTGGAGTACTGGAAGCAACGTGTCGACGCCGACCTGCCGAGACTGCAGCCGAACAGCAAGCCGCCAAGGCCCGGCTGCACGCGTCGGCCACCTTGGGTGGCACCGTCGAGCTGGAAGGCAACCTGGAGCCGATCGGCGGAGCGGTGTTCCTCGCCGAGCTGGCCCGCCTCGAACGCCAGTTGTACCGGGCCGACACGACCAGCGGCGTGACCCGCACCAGGAGCCAACGCCAAGCCGAAGCGCTCGTCGAGATGGCCGTTCGGTCCGCCGGCGCCGAGACGGTGACCAGGGCCCGGCCGCTGTTCAGCGTCCTGCTCGGCGACGAAACGTTCGCCCAACTCTGTGAGATGTCCACCGGGGTCGTCGTCACGCCTGGCCGGGTGGCGCCGTGGCTGGACGGCGCCTGGTTGGAGACGGTGCTGTTCGACGGGCCCCGCACCGTGGTGTCGGTGTCGCATCGGCGCACGTTCACTGGGGCGGTGCGCCGGGCTGTCAGTGTCCGCGACCGGTTCTGTCAACACCCCTCCGGCTGTGACACACCGGCCGATGAATGCGACGTCGACCACATCGTGCCGTATCGCGACGGCGGGCCGACGTCACAGTTCAACGGACGCCTCGAGTGCTGGCCGCACAACCGTGACGCCGATCGCCACGACCACGACGCCACCGGCGAACCGCCCAGAGACATCACCCCAGCCGACGTCGACGACGCCCAACGCCGCTGGCGCCAGCTCTACCAGCAACGCCACCAGACCGGTGACGACGGTGACGACGGCGACGACGGGGACGGCGAGGATCCCACCAAGTAGCCCTCTCACACCGGGTCGGCCAGGCCCGCGGCGACTTCGATGAACGCACTCGCTGACTCCGCCAGGCCGCTCACCGGCGCGGATGGATCGATCGATCACTAGGTGCTCAGGCGCGATACTGCGCCGAGGGGCCTCCCGGCCCGGAAGGGGAGATACGGATGCGTCGGCTCCTGCAGAACACGGCGGTGATGTCCTGGGTGGTGGTCGTCGTGGTCGGCCTGTTCGTGGCAGTGCTGGTGCCGTCGCTGCACCTCCCGTCGCGGCTGGACGGCGGGCAGAGCGTGCTCGACGAGGCCCGGCCGGCGTTCAGCGCTGAGCGGGTGGCGGGTGACCGGGCGGGGATCACGATGGTGTCGGCGATTGTCGACCTGGCCGATCCGATCGCAACGGCACAGGGCGGTGCCGCCGACGAGGTGCCCCGACTGGTGACGTTCGTGGCCGGCGCGACCGGACTGGGCGAGCCCGAGGTGCTCGCCGCGTTGCAGACCAACTTCCCGCACACGACGGCGCTGCTGCAGGCAATCCCGCTCGACGCGGTGACGGCTGAGGTGCCCGGTCTCGTCGGGTTCCTCGCCGACACGTTGGGGATCACCGAAGAGCAGGTTCTCGCCACGCTGAACGAGGAGTTCCCGCGTCTGGCCCAGTCGATCGCCGCGTTGCCGACCGTGACCGCAGGGTGGAACAGCGTTGCCGGCACCGAGAACTTGACCCGCTTCGACGGCAGCCCTGCCCG
>JACCUL010000050.1 GCA_013811855.1 Acidimicrobiia bacterium | reverse complement strand
ACGCCCGAGGAGCTGCTGGCCCAAGCCGACGAGCTGCTGGCCGAGGCCCAGTCCGCGTTGCGTGAAGACGGTGACCTCGGCGCGTACCAGGATGCCGTCGACCAGGCCGCCGCCCTCGTCGCCCAGGCGCTGGCCGCGCTGCAGGAGGGCTGAGCGGGCGCGCGCTCAGGTGGGCGGGCGGCGGAGCTGCTCGGCCAGGCGGGCCAGGTCGTCGCGGAAGGCGATCTGGTAGCGGACCTGCTCGTTGGCCAGGCGGACCTGGCCGTCGCGGATCTCCCCGAGGGCGCCTTCGTCGACGCCGTCGCCGGCGGGCCGGTTGGAGAGCGACTCGATCTCCCCGCCCAGCTCGCTCAACTGGTTGGCCAGCTCGGTGGCCACGGACGTGACCCGGGCGTCGAGCGCGGCGAGCTGCGTGTCCAGCTCATCAAGGCGGGCCGATGGATCGCTGGTCGCCGATGCCAGCTCATCGACACGCCCTCCGAGCGAGGACGCCAATGCGCCATGGCGTTCCATGGCCTCGCGAAGCGACGTGATCTCCGCCTTCATGCGGCCGACCTCGGCCGGATCGATCGGCGTGGCACGGCGGAACAGTCCCATGGCGGCGGCAACGGTAGTGGACCGTCGCTCCTAACCTGCGGGCCATGACTGCGGCGCCGGCGAACGGCATCACGATCGAGTACGAGGAGTACGGCGATCCCGGCGACGAGCCGTTGCTGCTCGTCATGGGCCTCGGTGGCCAACTCGTCGGGTGGCCCATCGACTTCGTCGAACGACTCGTCGACCGGGGCTTCCGGGTGATCCGCTACGACAACCGGGACATCGGCCTGTCGACGAAGATCGAAGCGCCGCCGCCGAAGCGCCGCCACCTCGTCACGGCGATGTTGGCGCGCCGCTGGGCCAGGGCCGAGTACCTGCTGACCGACATGGCCGACGATGCCGTCGGGCTGCTCGACCACCTCGGCATCGAGCGGGCCCACATCGTCGGCATCTCGATGGGCGGCATGATCAGCCAGACCATCGCCATCGAACACCCCGACCGGGTGGCCAGCCTGACGTCGATCATGTCGAACACCGGTGATCGTAAGAACGGCGGGGTGGACCGCAAGCTGCTGCGCTCGTTCAAGATGTTCGTGCGCCCCGATCCGGGAAACGTCGAGAACGGCGTCGCCGTGTTCCGGCTGATCTCCGGGCCCCACTTCGAGGAGGACCGCGTCCGTGAGATGGTGGAGGAAGCGATCGAGCGCCACGCCGACGTGCACGGCACGGCCCGCCAGACGATGGCCATCCTCGCCAGCCCCGACCGCACCGAGGGGCTCCACGGCGTCACCGCGCCGACCCTTGTGGTCCACGGGCTCCTCGACCCGCTCGTCAAGAGCAGCGGTGGGGTGGCCACGGCGCGAGCGGTGCCCGGGTCCCGGCTGGTGATGTTCCCGGACATGGCGCACGACCTGCCGTTCCCGCGTTGGACCGAGCTGATCGACGAGATCATCGGGAACACCCGTCGATCGTCGGCGACGGTGGCCGAGCCGGTGACCGCCGCCGGTTGAACGTGGGTCTGCCGCCGGCCATCGTCACGCTCGACGTCGAGGGCGTCCTGCTCCCGGAGGTCTGGATCGCGATCGCCGACCGCACCGGTATCGACGAGCTCCGCCGCACGACGCGCGACGAGCCGGACTACGACGTGCTGATGCGGGGCCGCCTGACGCTGCTCGAGCACCACGGCCTGACGATGAGCGCCCTCGCCGACGTGATCGCCGGCCTCCGACCCCTCGACGGTGCGGTCGAGTTCCTCGACGCGCTCCGGGCGCGCACCCAGGTCGTGCTGCTGTCCGACACGTTCTCCCAGTTCGCCCGGCCGTTGATGGAGCAGCTCCACTGGCCGACGATCTTCTGCCACGACCTCGACGTCGTCGACGATCGCATCGTCGGTTACCGCCTGCGCCTGCCCGACCAGAAGCGCCACGCCGTGGAGGCGTTCCGGACGCTCGGCTTCCGCGTCGTCGCCGCCGGCGACTCGTACAACGACGTCTCGATGCTGCTCGCCGCCGACGCCGGGTTCCTGTTCCGCTGTCCGGTCAACGTGGGGGCCGAGTTCCCCGCCCTGCCGGCGTTCGAGACCTACGACGAGCTGTCGAGGGCGATCGACGTGGCGATCGCCGGCGGCTGATCCGCCCAACCCGCCTCGATGAAGAACTCCTCGGCCGACTCCTCGGCGAACAGCTCCGGCCCGACGGCGCGCATCAGCTCGCTGGTCTGCGAGGCCATCGCCGCCAGTGCGGCGAGCTTGCGGTTGAGCTCGGAGCCGCCGAGGGCGAGGTGGACGGTCAGCTGGTCGGCGGGGACGCCGGCCGGCCGGGCATCGGTCATGTAGACGCCCCACTGCTCGTAGTAGGGCGCGAAGCGGGCGACGTGGTCGGTCGATTGCGCGGCGTGCAGCAGCCGCCCGGGGCGCCCGGTGCGCTGCCACGCGCCGGTGACCCAGTGGTGCACGGCGACGTGGTCGGGGTGCCCGGTGATCCCGTCGGGACCGAACGTGAGGATCGTGTCCGGGCGGATCTTGTCGAGCAGCGCGGCGACGCGCTCCACGCCGTCCTCGTGGGCGAGGTCGGCCAGGCCACCGTCGGGCAGATCGAGGAAGCGGTGCTCGGTCACGCCGAGCACCGCCATCGCCGCCGCCGTCTCCCATCGCCGCAGCCGACCCAGCCGCGCCGCCGGCCACGTCGTCGGGTCCGATGTCCCGTGCTCGCCGGCCGTCGCCGAGACGCAGACCACGCGCTGGCCGGCGTCGACGGCCGCGGCCATCAACCCGCCGGAGAGGTAGGTCTCGTCGTCCGGGTGGGCCCACACGGACAGCACGGTGCCGGGGACGTGGGCGATCGTCGTCACGGCATCGAAGTGTGCCCGACGGCGTGGCGCTCGACGCCGGCTTCGGCGCGCTCGCCGCCATCGGCCAGCAGGACTGCGGCGGTGGCGACGACCGAGGCGACCATCAGGGACCAGAAG
>JACCUL010000045.1 GCA_013811855.1 Acidimicrobiia bacterium | reverse complement strand
GTTCTGGTCGCAGCAGGTGTGGGCGAAAGCGCTCAAGGACAACCCTGGTGTGATCATCAACATTGCCTCGGTCGGCGGGATGCGCACCGAGATCGGGCTCGGCGTCTACAACGTGACGAAGGCGGCGCTGATCCACCTGACCCGCCAACTCGCCGGCGAGCTGGGCCCGACGCGCGTCGTCGGCGTGGCACCAGGGCTCGTCCAGACCGACTTCGCCTCGGTCCTGGTCGAGAACTTCGGCGACGCCTTGGCCGCGGCGCTGCCGACGAAGCGCCTCGGCGACCCCGAGGACATCGCCAACCTGGTCGTGTTCCTGGCCAGCGACAAGGCCAGCTGGATCACCGGCGAGACCTACGTCATCGACGGCGGCGCCGGCGTCCGCGGCACGTCCTGAGGCCCGCCGTCACGGGTGGGCGTGTGATCCCACCTCGACGTTGCAGTCGTCTGGAGGCACGACGCCCTCGGTGATCGTGAGCGGGCCCTCTGCCGGTACCTCGAAAAAGGTGGCGAGCAGCACCGTCACCTCGTCGCTCGGGTTGGATGCGGTGTGGACGTTGCCGCGCCCGGGGTCCACGAACGCTGTCCCGGCAGGGTATTCCCGCTCCACACAGTCACTCGCTTGGACGTACGTGAGCTCGCCCTCGCTGACGTTGACGAGGACCGGTCCGGGATGGGTGTGCCACGGGAAGTGCGCGCCGGGTTGGACCGTGATCCTGGCCACGACCGTCCGCGAAGGATGACGCATGTTGAGGTGCCTCGTCGGGTGGTCCTCGAGCCGGACCTTGATCCCGATGCGGACGTCGTCGGTGAACTCGCTGCGCGGCGTCAACAACTCCACGCCGATCGGTGGTGGCGGCGGGTCCGAGGAGGCGACCACCGCCACGGGTACGCCGGTCACGGCGACAGAGGCGGCGGTCAGGATCGCCAATGTGGACTTCTTCATGCGACGGCTCCTTTGCTCGGGTGATGTCTCGGCCGGGCGGGCCGACGAACGCCACCCACCCGTCATCGCGTGGCGCGGTGTCAGCACGGCCCCGCCCCGGTATCAGCCCGGTATCGGTGCCGTTGACCGCCGGGCGCACCGGGCGCACACTGCAGTCGTGAGCGTGGCGGGGATCACCGTGCTCGGTCCGCTCGCCGTGGCGGATGGAACGGTTGCGCTGGCGCCGCGCGACCGTGTCGTGCTGGCTGCGCTGGCCGTGCACCCCGGGGAAGTGGTCAGCGCCGAACGTCTCGCCGACGCGTTGTGGTGCGACCACCCGCCCGTGTCGGTGGAACAAGGTCGTGCCGGGGTGCATCATGCGGCTGCGCCGGACGCTGGGCTCAGACGTGATCGAGACGACGCCCCACGGATACCGGCTGACCCTTGTGGGTGACGAGATCGACGCCCAACGCTTCGAGCGACTCGTCAAGCGCGGCCGTCAGCTCTTGACGCTCGGGGAGCCCGAGCGGGCGGCCCACGTGATCGCCGAGGCACTGGACCTGTGGCGGGGTCGCGCGCTGGTCGACCTCGAGGACTGGGAGCCGGCGCGGATCGAGTCGAGCCGGCTGCAGGAGCTTCGCCTCGATGCCGAAGAGACTCGAATCGATGCGTGCCTCCAGGCCGGCGGGCACCGTGAGGTGTTGGCGGAGGCGCAGGCGCGGGCGACCGAGGCACCGCTGCGCGAGCGGCGGTGGGCGCTGCTCGCCCTTGCCCAGTACCAGGGCGGTCGGCAGGGCGAGGCATTGCGGACGCTGCACCGGGCGCGCACGGTCCTGGCCACCGAGCTGGGACTGGATCCGGGACCCGACCTGGTCGCGCTGGAGCAGGCGAACCTGCGTCAGGACCCCGCGCTGGTCGCCGAGGCAGTGAGCGTCGAGGCCGGCGCGAGGTGCCCCTACCTGGGGTTGGTGCCCTACGACGTGGCCGACGCGGAGGGGTTCTTCGGGCGGGACGCCGAGGTGGGGGAATGCCTACCGCGCTTGGCGGCGACCGGGGTGCTCGCCGTCGTGGGTCCCTCGGGCTGCGGGAAGTCGTCGCTCGTCCGGGCCGGGATCGCCGCGACGCTCCGTCGCGACGGCCGCCGTGTCGTCATCGTGAGTCCCGGCACGCGACCGTTGGACGCCCTCGCTGCGCTCCCGGCAAACGGGGATGCGGTGCTCGTCGTCGACCAGTGCGAGCAGGTGGTCTCCTCGAACGACGACGCCATGGGACAGAGCCGGTTCCTCGCCGCGGTGACCGAGTACGCCGGGCAGGCTCCCGTCGTGGTCGCGGTCCGCGCCGATCGGCTGAGTGACCTCTCGGTCCACGCGCCGTTCGCGCGCATGGTCGAGCGCGGCGTGTACCTGCTCGGGCCGATGGATTGTGCGAACCTGTGCGCCGCCATCGAAGGCCCCGCCCACCAGGCCGGTCTCCTCCTCGAACCGGGACTCGTCGATGTCCTGGCGCGCGACGTCGAGGGCGAGCCGGGCGCCCTCCCGTTGCTCTCGTACGCGTTGCGCCAGACCTGGGAGCGCCACGAGGGCCGGACGCTCACGGTGGCCGGCTATCGGGAGACCGGTGGCATCCGCGAGGCCGTCGCACGGTCGGCCGAGGGCCTGTACGAGCAGCTCCCCCTCGAGCGACGACCGTTGCTGCGTGACGTGCTCCTGCGGCTGGTCGCCGCCGGTCCCGACGGTGAACCGATCCGCGGCCGCGTCGCCCGAGGCAGCCTGACCGCTGACCGCGACCACGACCAGCTGATCGAACAGCTCGTCGCTGCCCGCCTCGTGATCAGCGATGACGAGGTCGTCGAGCTCGCCCACGAGGCGCTGGCAAGAGCGTGGCCGCGGTTGCGGGGGTGGCTCGATGACGACGTCGAGGGGCAGCGCACGCTCCGCCACCTGTCGACGGAGCCCAGACCTGGATCCGGCTCTCACCGTGAGAGGCGCCTGACCTCGCGAACTAGACGGTCGACGCGGCGCCGCCGAGGTCCGTACGGCGCAGCTTGCCGAGCGCCGTCCGGGGGAGCGCCTCGACGAGCACGAGCCGGCGCGGGGCGTGGGC
>JACCUL010000010.1 GCA_013811855.1 Acidimicrobiia bacterium | reverse complement strand
GCGCAGCGAGGGCGCCGACACCGTGTCGATGGAGGTGACCCTGGCCGACTCCGCCACGGCGCGCAGCGTGGGCGGCGAGAGCGAGATCGACGAGTCCGGGGGAACCACGGCGCCCGCAGACGCCGGTGCATCGACCGCCGGCGGGGCCGGCACCGAGGGCTCGGTCCTGCTCGGCTCCACGTCCTTGGACGAGAGCCTGGCGTACGCCGAGGTCCCCGCCGACCTGACCGCCGCCGCCGTGGAGTTGCGCAAGCAACAAGAGACCGTCAACCGCCCGGCCTCGGCCTCGACGTGCCAGGGACCGGCGCTCGGCGAGATCTACTACGGCACCGAGGGCGACTACGTCCTGGTCGAGCTGCACGAGTCCGACGACGGTGCGATGGTCCTGGCCCTCGACGTCACGACCTGCGAGGTCGTCGCCCGCGCTCCCCTGCCATGATCTCGGTAGCGCCCGATGGTTGGGGGTGCGGTCGACCGGTAATGTCCCGGCGATGCCAGGCAACCCGCTGACCAACCCCCACTGGGCGGCCGAGATGGCCGACACCGTCGAACGAGTCGTCGGCACCGTCCGTGACCGGGCCACGACCCCGATCGTCCACATCACCCGCGCCCTCGTCTACGGGCTGCTGGCGGCGCTCCTCGGCCTCGCCGCACTCGTCCTGGTGCTCATCGCCGTCACCCGCGCCCTGCAGGCGCTGCTGGACACCGGTGTCGAGTGGCCACGAGCCGTGTACCTGAGCTACCTCATCCTCGGTGGAATCCTCTGCCTCGTCGGGATGTTGCTGTTCAAGAAGCGCCACCCGACCGGCGCCTGATCCCTTCTCCCTGTTCCCCTCTCGAGGTCTGCATGAACACCGCGCGCAACGTCGTCATCGTCGGCTCCGGCCCCGCCGGGCTGACCGCGGCCATCTACGCCGCCCGCGCCAACCTCGCCCCGCTCGTCATCGAGGGCGAACCATCCAGCACCAGCGACCAACCTGGCGGCCAGCTGATGTTGACCACCGACGTCGAGAACTTCCCCGGCTTCCCCGACGGGATCATGGGCCCGGAACTGATGCAGAACTTCCGTCGGCAGGCCGAGCGCTTCGGCGCCGAGTTCCTCACCGAGAAGGCGACCAAGGTCGACCTGGCCGTCCGGCCGTTCCGGATCTGGGTGCGTGACACGATGTACGAGTCCGACGCCGTCATCGTCAGCACCGGTGCCCGTTCGCTGATGCTCGGCCTGGAGGCCGAGACCCGCCTGATCGGGCACGGCCTGTCGACGTGCGCCACGTGCGACGGCTTCTTCTTTCGCGGCCAGCACATCGCCGTGGTCGGTGGGGGGGACTCGGCGCTCGAGGAGGCCACGTTCCTCACCCGGTTCGCCGACAAGGTCACGGTCATCCACCGGCGTGACGAGCTGCGCGCCTCGAAGATCATGCAGGACCGGGCGTTCGCCAACCCGAAGATCGAGTTCTTGTGGAACACCGTGGTCTCCGACCTCGTCGGTCAGGAGAAGCTCGAGGGCGCTGTCGTCCAGGACGCACTGACCGGCGCGACCCGCACCTTGCCGGTCACCGGCCTGTTCGTCGCCATCGGGCACCGACCGAACACCGACCTCTTCGCCGGGATCCTCGACACCGACGAGGCCGGCTACCTGGTCACCCGCCCCCGCTCGACGGCCACGAACATCGAGGGTGTCTTCGCCTGCGGCGACGTCCAGGACCACACCTACCGCCAAGCCGTGACCGCCGCCGGGTCGGGCTGCATGGCCTCCATCGACGCCGAGCGTTGGCTGGAGGCGCAACACTCCTCGCCGACCTGACGAACGTATGTTCGTCAGGTGCACGGGGGCGTCTCGGGAATGGGTGGCGTGGTCGTCCGGTTGCACCTCGATACACTTGCTGAGCCGACCTGGCCAGCTCCACCCCCTCGAAGGACATCTTCACGACCATGGCCGCCGGAATCGTCAACCTCTCCACCTCCACCTTCGACGAGCGCGTGCTCTCGTCGGACACCCCCGTCGTCGTCGACTTCTGGGCCGAGTGGTGTGGGCCCTGCAAGTCCATCGCCCCGATCCTCGGTGAGATCGCCGATGAGCTCGGCGAGCAGATCACCGTGGCCAAGGTCAACGTCGACGACAACCCCGACCTGGCGATGCGGTACAACGTCATGAGCATCCCGACCCTGCTGGTCTTCTCCGGCGGCGAGGTGCACAAGCGCCTCGTCGGTGCCAAGGGCAAGTCCCACCTGCTCCAGGAGCTCGACGAATTCCTCGTATCTTCCCGCTGACGGCGGGCCAGCACGGCGACGCCATCCGCGACCTCCAACGCCGTCTCACGGCCGCCGGGTTCCCGCCCGACGACCACGAGACCGGGTCGTTCTGCCCGGGGACCGAACGCGCCGTCCGCGCCTTCCAACGCCACCACGGCCACCCGGCCACGGGCACCTGCGACGAACCGACATGGAACGCGCTCGTCGAAGCCTCGTGGGAGCTCGGCGACCGCCCGCTGTTCCTGACCGCCCCGTTCCTACGCGGCGACGATGTCGACGCACTGCAGACGTGGCTCGGGCGGCTCGGGTTCGACTGCGGGCGGGTCGACGGGATCTTCGGCCCGGCCACGGCGGCGGCGCTGGAGGACTTCCAGCGCAACTGCGGGCTCGAGGTGGACGGCATGTGCGGGCCAGCCACGACGCGCGCTCTCGTCGTCAACGGTTCGCGGACCGGCAGCGGGCCAGGCATGGCCGCCATCCGTGAGCTGGAACGTCTCGGCACCGTCGGCTCGTTGCTCGGCGACCAACGCGTCGTGGTCGGCCAGCTCGGTGGCCTCGCTCCCCTGGCCCGGCGCATCGTCCAGTCGATGCGCCGCCAAGGCGCGATCGTGATCGCCGTCGACGATCCGGATCCGGCCATCCAGGCCCATGTCGCCAACCGCTTCGGCGCCACCGTCTACCTCGGCCTGGAGGCGCGCCTCGAGCCCGGTGCCGACATCGCCTACTACGCCACCCACGCCTTCCAGTCCGCCGGAGGCCGGGCCCTGGCCAACCGTATCGCCGTCGCGCTCCGCGGCCGGCTCAATGCCCCCGAGCCGCAGGTCACCGGCACCCGCTCGACAGCCCTGCGGGAAACCCGGATGACGGCCGTGGTGTGCTCCTTGGGGCCCGTTCAACCGATGATCGACGGCGCCGCGCTCCTCAGCGAGTGCCTCGTCGGCGCGGTCTCGGAGTGGGCCGGCTCACCATCGATGGCGGCGGCGCCCACAAGCTGAGGACCAGGGACTTCTCCGACTATCCACAGGCTTGTCCACCCCTGTGCGTAACGGTGGAGAAGAGACGCGGATGACGGCGTCGCCCCCTCGATCGGAGGTTGAGATCGCCACCCTTTCCTCTCACTCCTCACGGACGATGAGGCGGTAGATCCGTTCGAGGTCTTCGAGGTCGGCGAAGTCGATGGTGACCTTGCCCCGCTTGGCGCCCATCTGCACGCCGACCCGGGTGTCGAGAACATCGGCGAGGAGCTGTTCCAGCTCCAACAGCCCGGGCGGCCGCAATCGGGTGCCGGTACTGATCCCTGCCCCGTCGACGGGCGCCGGGCGTGGCGCCGGTTCGGGTGACGGGAGGATGCCGCCGCGGCGGACCGCCTCCTCGACGGTGCGCACCGACCATCCTTCGCTGACCGCCTGCCGGGCGAGGTGCTCTTGGAGCGCCCGGTCCGGTGTCCCGAGCAGTGCCCTGGCGTGGCCGGCGGACAGCTTGCCGTCGGCGAGGAGGTGCTGCACGGTCGGCGGCAGACCGAGCAGGCGCAACGTGTTGCTGATCGCCGAGCGGCTCTTGCCCACGCGGTCGGCGACCTGGTCGTGGGTCAGCCCGAAGTCCTCGATCAGCTGCTGGAAGGCGGCGGCTTCTTCCAACGGGGTGAGATCGTCACGGTGGAGGTTCTCGACCAGTGCCTGCTCGATGGCGCTGACGTCGGCCGGCGTCGTGCGCACCACCGCCGGAACGACGGTGAGCCCGGCCCGCTGCGCGGCCCGCCACCGCCGCTCCCCGGCGATCAGCTGGTAGCGCCCGCCGACCCGGCGCACGAGCACCGGCTGGAGCACGCCGAGCTGCTCGATCGATGCCGCCAACTCGCCCAACGACTCCTCGTCGAAGTGCACCCGGGGCTGGTTCGGGTTGGGATCGATGTCGCCGGTCGGCACATCGATGAGGTGGGGCGCCTCGACGGTGTCATCCTCCGACGAACCGGCCTGGGGGATGAGGGAACTGAGGCCTTTACCCAACCCGCTGCGTCGAGACACGATGGACCTCCTTGGCGACGTCGCGATAGGCGATGGCGCCCCGTGAGCGTGGATCGAACGTGATGATCGGCTGGCCGAACGACGGCGCCTCGGACAACCGGACGGAGCGGGGCACCACCGTGCGCAACACCTTGTCGCCGAAGTGTTCGCGGACTTCGCTGACCACTTGATCGGCCAGCTTGGTCCGAGCGTCGTACATGACGCAGACGATCGCGCTGACGGCGAGCGGGGGATTGAGGTTGCGGCGCACCAGGTCGACGTTGCGCAGCAACTGCCCGAGTCCCTCCAGCGCGTAGTACTCGCACTGGATGGGCACGAGCACTTCCTGGGCCGCCGTGAGGCCATTGACCGTCAGCAGGCCGAGCGATGGCGGGCAGTCGACGAGCACGTAGTCGTAGTCGCCGAGGACGGCATCGATCGATCGGCGCAGTCGCGTCTCCCGGCTGAACGCCGGCACCAGCTCGATCTCGGCGCCGGCCAGATCGAGGCTTGCCGGGGCGACGAACAGGCCCTTGACGTCGGTCGGTTCGATGCAGTTCTCGAGTGGCACCTCGTGCATCAGGACGTGGTACATCGACGTTTCGAGGCCCCGGTTCTCGATGCCCAGACCGGTGGAGGCGTTGCCCTGCGGATCGAGATCGATGATCAGGGTGCGCTGGCCGAGCTCGGCCAGGCAGGCCCCGAGGTTGATCGTCGTGGTCGTCTTGCCGACGCCACCCTTCTGGTTGGCCACGGCGATCACCCGGGGGAGCGGCCGCATGACCACGTCGACCGCGGGTGTGACGGCGGCATCCGGTACGACGTCGACGACCGGGAGCAGGTCGGCGCTCCCGTCGCGCTCGGGGCGCGACTCGTCGGGGGTCACGGCCGCGGGATCGGTGAGCACGGGGTCCGGCATCGTCATCGGCGGGGTCCTCGGGGGTGCGCAGACGCGGTCGGATGACGGCGCCGAGGACCCAGCCTGACCGCGTGAGCGCGGCGGGTCAAGCATCCCCCGATGTTTCACGTGGAACGGCGAGGTGGCTCTCGCTCGGCCATCACGGGTGCCGCGTTCCACGTGGAACACCCGTCGTCTCGAAGATTGCCACCCGCCCGTCCGCGCTGCCGACGGGCTGGACGCCGCACGCCGTCAGGAGACCAGCCGGCCATTGGCGGCCGCCCGGCGGCTCGCTGACAACGATCCGACCACCCCGACGACAGAGCGGTGTGGCGGCGCGCAGCGTCGTGACCGGGTTCCCGAAGCCACGGGCGACGACCGCGTCCGCCCGCACCGCCAGCTCGAGGTGCCGGGCGTCGGCCATGATCACGGCGACCTGGGTCGTCAGGTCGAGGCGACCGAGCAGTCGTCGCAGGTGGTCCGTCCTCGTCGCCCGCCGCTCGACCAGCACGAGGCGCAGATCGGGTCGGGCGGTGGCGATGACCAGGCCGGGTACACCGCCTCCGGCGCCGAGATCGACGACGGTGCCGGTGACGTCCTGCAGTGCCGTCACGAACGCGGTGGCGTGTTCGATCACCTCGGCGATCGGCCGACGCCCGAGCATCCCCAACCGCTGCGACGAGGCCAACGCCTCGGCCAGGGCCGACCAGGCACCGCTGGACGATTGGTCGCTCAGGTCGGCACGACGACGACGCGCCGGTTGGGCTCTTCACCCTCGGACCGACTGGTGACCCCGTCCAGCGCGGCGACGGCGTCGTGGAGCACCTTGCGGTCGGCCGACGGCATCGGGTCGAGCGCTCGGGCCGCCCCGCTGGTACGGACCTGCTCGGAGACGTCGGACGCGAAGCGCTCCAGCGCCAGGCGACGCTTCTCCCGATAGCCGGCAACGTCGACCCGCAAGCGGGTCTCGTGGTCGCCGAGCCGCCGTTGCGCGGCGACGCGGGCGAGGTCCTGGATGCTGGCCAACGTCCGTCCGCCGGGCCCGACGAGCAACCCCAATCCGGTGCCATCGACGCGCAGCTCGATCTCGTTGTCCTGGGTCGTCGCCGACACGGTGGCATCGAATCCGAAGGCGTCGGTCAGGCCGGACATGAACGCCGTGGCGGCGTCACGGACGTCATCGACGGGCACGGGATCGGTGAGATCGGTGACCACGGCATCGTCGCCGTCGGTGGGGTGCTCGTCGTCGGACATCGCGGCTCCTTGCGCTGCTGGGGTGGTGGGCGGTGCGCCGGGCTCACCGGCGGGCTCGGTGGACGGGGCGAG
>JACCUL010000564.1 GCA_013811855.1 Acidimicrobiia bacterium | reverse complement strand
GCTCGCCGTACCCGGCGAGCATCGGCACCAGGAGCCCGGCGGCGGCGTCGGGTCGCCGTTCGCGCACGACGAGGTGGGCGGCGAGGTCCCGTGTCGTCCAGTCACCGGCCAACGTGGGCGCGTCGGGCCCGACGTGCTCGAAGAGGTCGCACAGCGCCGCCCGTTCGTCCGCGGCCGGCGATGACATGGCGCCGCAGGGTACCGAGGGGCCGGCCGGTACCCGCGCCACCAGCCGGCCGAGCTCCGTTCCCTGGACGCCATCCACCTCGCCACTGCGCAGCAGGTCGGACCGGAACTTCGACGGGTCGTCACGTACGATGATCGGATGGCGGAGACGGCCTGGCAGCTCGGGCGCAAGACGGCGGCCCCCGACCTGACACCCGAGCTGTCCGAGCTCGAACTCGGTGGTGCGGCGTCGTGAGGCCGGCGATCGCCGAGGTCGGCTACGTCGATCGTGGCCTCACGGTCGGGTGGAGTGATGGCTCCGATCCGGCGACGTTCCATCACATCTGGCTGCGCGACAACTGTGCGTGCTCACTGTGCCGGCATCCACAGACGTGGGAGCGAACGCTCGACACCCACTCGCTCGACCTCGACGTCAGGCCGCGCGACGTGCGTCACGACGACCAGGCCCTGCACGTGCTATGGAGCGACGGGCACGACAGCACGTTCCCCGCGGCCTGGTTGCATGAGCATCGGTACGGGGTTTCCGACGCCGATGCCGATCTGCCTGTTCAGGTCCCGTGGGACGCATCACTGCAGAACGCTTTGCCGCAGATCGATCATGGTGACGTCATGCGCGACGGTGGCGGTCTGGCGCGGTTCGTCGAGCAGGTCTGGACCCATGGCGTGTCGTTCATCCGCGGCGCACCCGTCACCGACGAGGCGTTGGCGGTGTTGGCCCGGAGAGTGGGCCACCTGCGCGAAACGAACTTCGGGGTCGATTGGCACGTCGTCGCCGTCATCGAACCGAACAACGTGGCCTTCACCTCGCTCGAGCTGCAGCTGCACACCGATCTACCCAATCGCGAGTCTCCACCAGGCTTCCAGTTCCTCCACTGCCTCGTCGCCGAAGCGCCCGGTGGCGACTCGACGTTGGTCGACGGCTTCTGGGTGGCCGAGCAGATCAGGCGCGACGATCCCGCGGCGTTCGAGTTGCTGATCACCGTGCCGGTGCCGTACCGCTTCCACGATGCAGAGCACGACCTGCGATGGAACGCGCCGGTCATCGGATTGGGTTCGAAGGGTGAGCTGCGCGAGGTGCGGTACCACACCGCGTTGACCGCGCCGCTCGACGTCGCTCCGGGCCTCGTGGAGCCCCTCTACCGAGCCATGCGCGTCTTCGCCGGGTGGTGCCGCAGCACCACCGCGCGCGTCACGGCGCATCTCGAGCCCGGTGACGTGATGGTGTTTCACAACCGCCGCGTCCTGCACGGCCGCACCGCGTTCGATCCGAGCGGCGGCCAGCGCCATCTGCACGGCGTGTACGTCGACGTCGACGAATGGGCCAGCCGGCTGAGAATGCTGCGTCGTGGCCGCGGCACGGGCGGCGTCTGATCAAGCAGTGGCACTAGCCGGGTTCGGGCTCCCGCCACGCAGCCGCGATCTCGCCGAGGGTCGCGATCCACACGTCCTGGTGACCGACGATGTAGTCGACGAAGCGTTCGAACATCACAAAGGCGTGTGCCCTCGCGATCGTCTGGGGGTGAACCGTGAGGGTGAACACCCCGCCCGGGACACGTTCGTAGGCGAAGTCGAAGTGGTCCTTCCACGTCGCGAACAGCGTCTCCGTGGAGCCCATGCCACCTCCTCGTGGCAGGTTGTCGAGCGCCGGGAAGTCGTCGAGGAACCATGACACCGGGATCTCGATGATCGGGCTCGGCGCCCCGAACTCGTTGCCCCGCTCCCGGTCGACGGAGATGACGCGCCTCGGCCGGTAGGCCTCGAAGTCGCGGCCCATGAGCGAGGAGTCCCACACGAATCCGAACTCTTCGAGCAGGCTGAGCGTGACGTCGGAGAAGTCCCACGCGGGAGACCGGTAGCCCATCGGCCGTTGTCCGACGAGCCGCTCGTGTTCGGCGATCTGCAGCGCCCTCAGCCGTCGCTCCTCGGGGGGGATCGAGCTTGGGTACCTGCTCGTGGTAGCAGCCGTGGGCACCCATCTCGTGGCCGGCCTCGACGATCTGCGCGCACTGGCGGGGGAAGGTCTGCAACGTGTGTGACGGCGTGCACCATGTCGTTCGGATGTCGTGGCGGGTGAACAGTTCGAGCAACCGAGGCACACCGACTTCGGCGCCGAACTCACCGCGCGAGAGGTAGCTCGGCGAGCTCAGCCCGAACGTCCCCATCCAGAGGCAATGAGCGTCGAAGTCGGCACCGATCGACACGGCCAGGCGTTTTCCCGGTGGTAGGGCGAGCGGCCGCCGTGCTTCGAGGCCGACGTTGACGACGCTGGACAGGTCGACGGCCAGCCGCTCGGCGTTGGCGAGCCAGACGTCGCCGTAGGGGCCGACGTCGAACAGCACCGTCGCCGTGCGCTCTCCGCGTCGTGCGGTGGCGAGTGCGGAGAAGCCGTCGAGGGTGGTGGCGAGGGCGTCGGCGAGTGGGGTGCTGAGATCGCCGAAGGTGCTCCTGAACCGCGCGTCGGAGACGGGCCAGTCGTCGGTGAACTGATACAGGGTGTGGAGGTACTCGCGCATCTCCGGCTTGACCAGTCCGTACAGGCGAAGGGCAGTCCGCCCGGGCGGCGAACAGTCGAGGCTTCGCTTCGGCGCACCCGTACACGTGCTCGATGACCTGGCGGGTGGTCCAGGTCATCGCCGAGCTGTTCGTGGCCACGTATTGCGTCAAGATGCGCGGCGGCTGCTACCGATTCCAGGCTCAGTACCTCCGGCGGATTCGGGTCCCCGAGATCTCCGCTGTCGGCAAGCGGGACCAGGCTGCCCTGAGGCGTGCGTTCCGCCGGCGCGATCGCGAGACGGCGAGCTCGATCGCCCGACGTCTGTACGGCATTGCTGGCGGCGCATGACGACCGAGCTGCCCGACTACGGCAGGCGTGTCGAACTGCCGTCCGGTCGTACTGGGACGTCCGACGAAGTCAGGCCGAGCGGTCGAAAGACCTGGGCGTCATCAACACCGGTCTGCGCTCCGAGGTCACCGGCGGTCGGCACCTCGACGCGTTGCAGCTCTTGCTCGTCGAGGTCCTCGTCGATGCGGGCAGGCCGGCCGAGCAGCTGGAGGTTCGCAAACGTCCCGTGCCGGGGTACTTCCGGCGCGACAAGAGTTGGGACATCGTCGTCACGATCGGGGGGCGAGTGCTCGCGATCGTGGAGCTGAAGTCCATCGTCGGGTCGAACCCTGGCCAGAACTTCAACAACCGCACGGACGAGGCGCTGGGACAAGCCATTGACGTCTGGACGGCGGTGGAGCGGGGCATCATCGACACACCGCTGCGACCGTGGCTCGGCTACTTCATGCTGATCGAGGACAACGACGCGTGGAACCGGCCGTCGGCTCAGCGCCGCGCTGTCTGGCCTGCTGACCCGGTGTTCTCCGGCACCAGCTACGCCGATCGCGCGGCGATCTTCTTCGACCGCATGGTCCGGGAGCGACTCCTTGACGCGGCCTGCCTTGTCCTCGCCGATCGTCGAACTGGCGCTGTTCGCTTCCGGCACGTGAGCGCGGCGTAGCCGCTCTTCCCGAGCTGCGCGAACTGCTGCGCGGCGCCCGGCCAGGCGCGAAGCCGGCTCCGTGGACGCGGCCAGCGGATCGCGACTCCGGCCTGGGCTGCTGATCCTCTGCGGGGCGAACGCCGCGCCCGGCGGGCGGGCCTGCGCGGGGATGGTGCCAACCGAAACGATGGCAGCGTCGATGCGAACTGAAGCGGCCGCATTGGGGCGGCACTCCGGCGAGCCGACAGGGCATGACGGTTGAGCAGCGCCCGCGCTCACCGCGGCAGTCGCCGGGCGGCGAGGTCGGCGGGCATGGCGTCCACGATCGGGTCGTCGCCGAGTCCGCGGCCGGGCTGGGACAGCTCGATGACGATGCCGAACGCGGTGACATCGCCGGTCACGCCGTGAGACACGGCGAACGAATCGCGATGGGTGTGTCCCACCAGCGCTCCATGAGCGCCCGACCGGCCACTCCGTCGTGGCGTTCGACGATGGCAGGGACTTCGCGTGATCAGTGGGCTCCGAACCAACCGGGTTCCCGACGGCGCGGCGACAACGCCGCCGTTGCTTCAGCGCCGCCCGGCTCCGGGCCTCCGGCCCCCCAGACGGCGCAGCAACGTGGTCGGGATCTTTCCCACCGAAGCCGCCGTCATCCGTCTCACCGGCGCCGTGCTGCTGAGGTCGACGACGAATGACGTATCAGCAAACGGCGGGTCCAAGCAGAATCTCCTGCCGGGACGGTGGTGCCGTCCGACGCCTGCACGAACGAGAGACTGATGGCTACTTGGCGGCGGGACGGGCACAACGGCGGAGACAGTTCCCGTGTCGCACCGCCACGAGGCGCCGCAGAGGCCGGCCCATCCTGCCGTCGGTCGCGAAACGACAGGGCAGGGCAACCTTCGCACGAGTGCGTCGAGCTTGATCCGTCGGAAGCGTGGGCAAGATCCACGCAGCATGGGTACCTCGTCGAGCTTGTCCAGTGTCCGATCGAGCCTGTGGTTCATCCCGGTGATGTGTGTGCTGGGAGGCGTGCTCCTCTCGATCGGGACCATTGCTGTGGATCGGGCTGCGGGCTTCGAGCTCATCCCGCGCTGGCTGACCGGAGGTCCCGACGCAGCGCTGGGGATCCTCACCACGATCGCCGTGTCGATGGTCTCCCTGGCAACGTTGGTGTTGACGATCACGATGGTCGTCGTGCAGTTGGCGATGGGCCAGTTCTCTCCCCGCATCGTGCAGACGTTCTTGCGCGACAAGCCCAGCCAACTCGCCATCGGACTGTTCGTCGCCACCTTCGCCCATGCGATGTTGGCGATGCGGGAAGTGCAGTCCGACAACGAGGGCCAGGTGCCGGGGATCGCCATCGCCGTCGGGTACGTCCTCGTGTTGACGAGCATCGCCATGCTGGTGATGTACGTCCACCACATCGGCCGTTCGCTGCGGGTCTCGGCATTGATCGAGTTGGTCGGCAACGACATCCGTCGCCTCCTCGACGAGCGCTACCCGGACGAGCTGGCCGCCAACGAGCCTGACCCACATGTGATCGTCGCACCCCGCTCCGGCGTACTCACGTCAGTCGACCGGCCTCGTCTCGTGGACATCGCGACGGCCGCCGACTGTGTCCTACACATCGTCCCCGCCGTCGGCGGCTTCGTGCCTGCCGGGGCGCCATTGATCCGGATCGAGGGCGAGCACCGCCACCTCGATCGAGACGCTGCTGTCGCCGCGTTGCAGTCCGGCCTCGAACGCACGATCGACGAGGACGTGGCCTACGGCTTCAGGATGCTCGTCGACATGGGCGAGCGGTCGCTGTCCGAGTCTCCCTTCCTCGACCCGACCACCGCCGTGCAGTGCATCGACCGACTCCACGACGGGCTGCGCCAGCTCGCCGGCCGGGTGCTTCCCGACGGCCGCCTCCACGACGCCAACGACCACTTGCGCGTGACGGTGCCAGCGATGAGCTGGAACGCCTACGTCCACCTCGCCTTCGACGAGATCCGCCTCGCCGGGGCACAGTCGCCACAAGTGAGCCGCCGCCTCGTGGCCGCGCTGTGCGACCTCCTCGACGTCGCGCCTCCCGAGCGGCGACCCGTGCTCGCCATGCAACTGCGGTTGCTTCAGCAGGCGGTGGGGGACGGGGGACGGGACCCCGCCGACCGTCACATGGCCCTGGCACCCGACGGGCAGGGGATCGGGGTCGCCGTGGACGGTGACGCCGCTGTCGGATGTCTCGACGCCTCATTGCAGACTTGACGGGGCCAGTCGCTCCTTGGATCGTGAGTCGACCGGCGGTGCGCGCCGGATCGCGTGCGCCCGGGATGCCTCCGGACGGCCCGTGGCAGGTTTCGGGTTGCACCTCGATCGACCGACGATGAACGGGATCGACGACGGCGGACCTGGCATGGCTGCTTCCGATCAGATGTCCGTATCCGGGCGTCTTCGGCCCGCCGACCCGCCCACGCCACGCCCGACCGGTTCACCTCGATGTCAGCTCGGCCCACCGGCCAGGCTGCCAGCCAGATCGACTTCGCCGTGCAGGGGGTGCACGCCCGCCTCGGCCGGATGTCGAACCTCGCGGCCGAACAGGTGCGCCATGGCGACAAGGGGGTCGATGCCTTGGACGGCGGCTCGCCGGACCCGGCCTAGGGCGCGGGTGCTGGACACGCTGGCCAGCTGCTGGCCGCTGCACCGGATGGTGATCGTGCCGGGCCCGTTCGGGCGGACAGCGTCCACGGTCTCGCGCAGCGCCACCGGTTCCCACATCAATGGCTGGTCGACGTCGATGACGGTGCGCGCCCGGACCAGCGAGGAGTTGGCCGGTCGTGAGCGGTGGACGCGCTGATCGTGTTGGACGTTGCGCCACAGCGGTTCCGGCAGGTCGGACGGGAGATGGATGCCGATGTCGGGCAGTCCGGTGAGCAGGCTGTCGATCGTGACGACGAACTGCCCAATGGTCGTGCCCGCTGGCAGCACGATACGGACGATGGTGTCCGGCTGGGCGTGGCGGAGGCCACGGCCACGGGTCGACGGTTCGGTGATAGCGCGAGCCAGCCACATCGTTTCCAGGTTCTTGGCGCCGGACGAGCCGTCCCGGTCGGCCCAGTCCGGCTCGTCGTGCCAGGCGACGGCGGTCGGGTCGTGGACGAGGACGGCCCCGTTGTTGAACGCTCGGGAGGCGAACTCCCAGTCCTCGCCGCCGTACTCGTCACGTGTCGCGTCGAAGCCACCGATGTCGTCGTACAGCCAGCGGTGGCAGGCCATGACGGCGGAGATCACGAAGCGGTACGACCGGTCGTCGGCGACGAGCAGATTGTCGGTCTCGTCGTAGCCGAGCTGCAGCCACGACGGATCGGAACGCCGGCGTGGGCCCGGTCCTGACGCCGTTAGCCAGCGACCGGTTGCCTCCGGCGTCCACCCGGTGAGGTCGACGTGGCCGCGTCGACCGACGACCAGAGCATCTGGCATGACGGCCGGCCATGCCGCCAAGCGGGCGACGGTTTCCGGCTCGGGAAGGGTGTCGGCATCAAGGAACACGAGGATGTCAGCGGTGGTCGTTGCGGCACCGAGGTTGCGCGCCGCCCCGGGGCGAAACCCGCGGTTCGGCTGGCGCACTACGCGGGTGGCGATCTCGAAACTGGGCGGCGGCGGTGGCGGTGGGACGGCCGAGCCGTCGTCGATCACGATCAGCTCGATCTGGTGACGGTCGATCGTGGCGGCGGCGAGGGCTTCGTACATGCGCAGCAGGGACTCGGGCTGCTCGTAGTAGGGGACGATGACGGCGACGGTGTCGGTCCGCGGACGGAGCACAATGTCGGTGGCGAGGTCCCAGCGGTTGTGCGGCACCCAGAGGTGGCAGCCCGTGGCCAACGGCGTCGTCGTCATGACCTTCCGCCGAACTGTTCATAGACACGCAGGTGGGCGCGAGCAACGCCGGCGATTGTGTACTTGTCCGGTACTTCGCCGGCGCGCCATGTCCAGGCCGGATCGTCGACTGCGGTCGCGATGGCGTCGTCGAGGCTGCCGCTGCGCTCGGCTTCGTACAGCGTGATCAGGTCGGGTGCTGCCGCGGCGAGCTCGCACGAGTACGGGTTGGCGGCGACGAGTGGGCGGCGCCCGGCAGCGATCCACCGGTTCAGCGATGCCGACGCCGACGGTCTTCGGGTCGGGACGACGGGCACGTCGACGGTGCGGAGCAGGTCGGCCAGCTCGGCGGCGTCGACGAAGCCCGTGACGACGAAGTGGCGCGCCAGGGTCGCGGCCTGACGCTCGAGGGCCGCGGCGACGTCGTCGTGTCCGTCACTGGGACGGCCGATCGCCCACACCGTGACCTCCCGTTGGGCCCGTGCTGCGGCGGCGATGACTTCGGCGTGGCCTTTGCCGGGATAGATGAACCCGAGCACCCCCACCACCCGGGCCCTGCCGTCGAGCCGGTCCGGCGGTCGGCAACGGGCGATCGGCCCGATCGGCAACGGCACGACACGCGAGTCGCCATCGATGCCGCAGCGGCGCAGCCGCTCCTGTTCCGTCGTGCTGGCCACGATCAGCAGGTCGGCTCGCTCAGACACCCGCCGGTAGGCGGCCACGCGGCGTGCGGAGTGTCCGGAGCTGTCGGGGTCGGGGACGTCGTGGAGGCTGACAACGATGCGACCGGTGAGCCGGGACGCCAGCTCGCAGAAGCCATCTGCAGCGCATTCGGAGTTGGGCCCGTAGAGCCGATCGGTGTAGTGGAGGTGGGCAACGGCTGCGTCGGCGACACCCCCCGCGAGGAATGGGACGGTCGGGCCGTCGGGCAACCGGTGAACGCCACTGCGGGTCGCCGCCGCCACCGCCAGTGCGTGTTCGACCACGCCATGCTCGTCGGGTCCCATGATGACGCTAACGGCGGCGCCTCCGGCCCTCGTCATGGCTGCGCCACCTCGAGCACCCCGGCCGCCGGATCGAACCGGACGTCGCCACGCCGGCCCATTTCGTGCAGCCAGCCGCTCATCGGCCAGGCACCCCAGCGGGCGTGGAACCGGCGGGCATTGGCCACGATCTCGGGGATCCGGGCGGCGTCGAGCCTGGTCGGTTCGTGCCACTGGTGGTAGGCGACGCCACCACCGAACCAGGCCACCCGCACGCCCAGCGCCCGGGCGCGGAACGCGAAGTCGGTGTCCTCGGCGCCGTAGCCGCGGTAGCCGTCGTCGAAGCCACCGATCATCGCCCACACGGCCCGGGTGACCCCGAAGCTGAGCGACCAGAACAGCTCGTGATCGCCGGCGACGACCACCTTCCCGGGGTCGAGGTCCGGTCGGACCGGGTGGGCATCGCTGGCCGCGGTCAACGCGTCGTCGGGCGGATCGGCGGTGCCGATCGCCTCGACCCAACCGCGGCGCAGGTAGCGCACCGGACCGCAGGCCAGCGCGTCGGGCTCGTCCGCCAAGACCTCGTCGTACCGGGCGATCAACCCGCGAGCGGGCACGCAGTCGACGTCGAGGAACACGATGCGGTCGGCGTCGGTCGCGGCGGCGCCGGCGTTGCGGGCCGCGGCTAGTGGCAAATCGTCATCCTGACTCGCCGCAAGGGGCAACCAGCGGGCCGAATCAGGGACAACGTCGGCGATGGACTGCTGCGGCCGCATGTCGACGACGATGACCTCGTCCGGCCGTCGGGCCTGGCGGTCGAGGCCTGACAGGGTACGCGCAAGGTGGTCGGCTCGGCCGGCGGCGATGACGACGACTGCGAGGCTCATCTGGCGTGCAGCTCGTCGATCGTGGTGGCGGCCCGGTGGGCGCCACACCCGTCGTGATAGCGCCGCCAACGCTCGGGCTCCTGGGAGTGCGTGGCGTCGAGGACGTCAGCAAGACTGTGCGGGGTCGGCCAATGGGCGCAATACGTGGCGAGTCCAGCGTCGGCGAGGGCACGAGCCCGGACAACCTGCTCGTCGAAGGGTCGATCCTCGGGGACCACCGCCAGGCGGGCACCAGCCGCGACGGTGTCGGCGACAGCCGCCCACCCTGCGCTCGTGACGACGACGTCGGCCTCGGCGAGGAGCGGCAGGACAGGTTCGCGACAGCCGACGAGGTCGACGTGACACGACGTCGCGTGGTGGGGAGAGCCGGCGATGACGACCCGCCACCCAGCGGGAGCGTGGGCGTCGCGCCACGCGTCGAGGTCGAGCGTCGTTCCGCCCCGACCGACCATCAGGACGACCAGCCGGCGTCCGCTGACCGGCCGGCGCGGTGCACCCGCCGGCATCATCCCGTCGAAGCGACTGAACGGCCCGGTGAAGACCCATCGCCGGTCGGTGTCGTGACCGATCGGTTCGAGGTCGCGGTGCTGCGGCACCCACACCACGTCGGCCGAGTCCAGGCCGATCCGATGGGCGGCGTCGGTGCGGTAGCCGCTCTGGCGGAGGGTGACGACGCGCAGCCCGAGCAGACGGGCCAGCGCTGTCACCTCGACCGAGACATCGACGACGGCCGTCGTGCAGCCGAACCGGCGCACCGCGTCGATCAACGCCATGCTGCGATCCCGCAGCGCCGGCCCGGCCGGAGCGTGGTGCCACGGCCCAACGGTGCGCCAGGGTCGGTCCGGCACGTCGCTCGGCAGGCGGACAACGGGGACATCGAGGACCTCGTCGGCGGTGGCGTGGATGCCCGGGCCGGCGGCGACGACCACGGGCGCGCGCACCAGCGGGATCACGGCGCGAGCCCGATCGAGGTGGCCGCGCCCACGGTCGTGGACGTACCACAGCACGCAGCCGGTCATGCCACCGTCCTCACGAGCTGGTGGTATACGTACCGGTGCACGGCCGCGATGGACCGCCGGCGGCGGCGCCGTTCGGCCAGGGTCGTGGCGGGCGGCGCGTCGATCGCCCGGCGCATGCTGCCGGCGAGATCCTCGGTATCCAGCAAGGAGGCGCCCTGGTCGCCGTAACCACCGAAGGCCGGCGCCAGCGTGGGGGTGCCGAGGTCGTGGGCGGCTTCGAGGAGACCGGAGTGCGTGCCCCATCGGTACGGCAGTACGACGAGCGCCGCCGTGCCCAGGCGTCGCCACAGTTCGCCGTCGTCCGGACGCGGACCGACATCCACGGTGGCACCAGCGGAGGTGACGAGGTCTGCGAGCCGCTGCCGTACTGTCGCCGGGGCCCCGTGGCGGATGTGGACGTGCATCCCGCCGATGGCCCGCGCCGCGCCGGCGAGGCGCCCGATCAGCTCGACGTCGAGGTTGGGGCGCAGCGTCGCGGCATGCGCGTAGACGCCATGGCGAGCAACAGGTAGCCGCCGGGCGCGCCGAGCGAGCTCCTCGAGGGGGACGACATGGGGATGCGGGACGACGAGCGCCTCCCGTTGATACCGAGAACGGATCTCACGCGCCGCCGTCGGCGTCAGGGTCATCACGACCGCCGCGGCCTCGACCAAGTGGGCGCCGAGCCGGTGGTAGGCACCCTGGTCCTCGAGGTGCGGATTGTCGATGTCGTGCACCGTGTGGACGAGGGCGATGCCGACGTCACGGAGCCGGTCGAGCCACGCTCGCAACTCGTCGGGTGTGAGGTGTTCGAACCCGAAGTGGACGTGCACGACCTGGATGCCGAGCGCGACCATCGCGTCGACATCCCAAACCGGCGTCGCAGCCAGTGCCGGACTGTGGGTCAGGCCGAGGTGGCGCACGAAGAGGTGGTCCGACGGGTGGTGGAGGACGACGGGTTCCACGCCCGTCAGTTCCGCTCGTCGATGAGCTCGACGAACCAGGCTTCGTAGGCGTCGATCATCGCCGTCGCGGAGTAGTTGCGCTCGGCGCGAGCCCGGCAGTCGCGGCGCCGGAGGGTCGCGGCGTCGAGCATCGCCGTCGCCAACGCCGGCACATCGTCGGGTTCGGCAAGCACTCCAGTATCGGCGTCGATCAGCTCGGGGAGGGCGCCGCGAGCGAATCCGGCCACCGGTGTCCCGCACGAGAGTGCTTCGGTGACCACCAGGCCGAACGGTTCTTCCCATGTCGGCGTGACCACGGCCACGCCCGAGCGCCCAACGATGTCCGCCACGTCGGCGCTGCCCCGGTGACCGAGGTACTCGACGCCGTCGCCGAGGAGCGGTCGGACCTCGTCTTGAAAGTAGCAGTGGTCGTGGATCGGGCCGATCAGGCTCAACGGCACGGCGGCCAGTCGGGCGGCCTCGATAGCCAGGTGAGGTGCCTTCTCGGGGACGATGCGGCCGCTCCACACCGCACCTGGCCCGCCAGGGCCAGCACGCCAGACGTCGGGGTCGACGCCGTTGGCGATCACCCGGCTGACATCGACGGTGTGCCACGCCGCGGCGTTGGAATGGGAGACGGACACCAGCTTGGGCGGATTGGCGTGGCGGGCGGCGAGGGCGAGGGCTGATTCCAGCCACGGTGTCGGCGGGCTGTGCAGCGTGCCCGACACGACGCTCGGGATCAACGGGCTGCAGGCGAACGGGAGGTGGTGGACGGCGTTGACGTGGACGAGTTGGTGTCGGGCCCGGGTCAAGCGGAGCAGAGCGTCCAAGTAGCTGTGGTGCTCGGCCAGGGCGCTGTCGGGCCCGGCCGAAACGTCGCGACGGGCGTTGTCGCTGGCCTCAAAGGCGACTGGGATCATCGCCTCGACAGCGAAACGACCGGCGCCGCCCGCGGCGTACACCGTCACGTCGTGTCCGCGCTCGGCCAGGCCATCGGCGAGCGCGTGGGTGTGAGCTTCCATGCCCCCGGCGAACGGTTCGCTGATCGCGAAGCGGGCGGCGGCGACGATCGCCACGTCCATGAGATGCTCCTTGCAGGGCCCAGCCGCGAATCGGACAGGAAATGGTCGCGAGGCACGCTCCGTGCCCCCAACGCACCGCCCGCAAACATCGACGGTCACCCCAAGGGATGTTTTCACTCATGCAATGCGGATGCGGCGCAGGGCGCGGGCGCTGGACAGACGGTCGGCGGGTTGGGCCCTTGACAGGCCCGGAGAGATCCGCTGGGTAGCAGCGCGCGATGCTGAGTTCACTGATTCCGCGTGCGTCCCAAGCTGAAGTGCGTTGCTCCCTGGAGTTCAAGTCCACTGCTCTACCATTGAGCTTCAGCGGGCGAGGGGCGAGGGGCGGCGAGGGACGAAGGGCGGGACCGACGCGATGGAGGAAGAAGCCCCGTCTCTCGGTGCGGACGCCAGTTGAAGATCTGAGCGTGGAGCGTTTGAGAGCCTCGACGGTTGTCCCATCTCGGCGTCGGATGGCGCCCTGCCAACCCGCTACGCGCTCGACACGCGCGTTCGCCGACCGCAGGGTCACGCGGCGAGGGGGTGGTGCGCCACGGCCCTGGCCGTGAAGGTGCATCGCCAGCTCGTTCACGCCGCGCGCCTCTCGGTGATCTCGCCGAGACCGATCCGGCCGCCCCGGGCGACACACACCTTCGTCGTCCCTCGGAATCACCAGCACGGACGGATTCTCGCAAGCGTCATGGTGACGGATCCACTGGTGGGTTTTCGTCAGTTCGTGATCTCCCGGACGGCGCGCCGTACTTGACGCAGCGTCTCGAAGCCAGCCCCGTCAACGCGTTCGAGCAGGCGGTCGATGGGCGTGGTGCCGAGTTGGTTCACGGCGACCGCCCGGTCGGCGAAGAGGACGTGCCACGGTCGGGGTGATGCTGGTACCTCATCGAGCAGCGGAGCGATGACGGCGCGTTCGGCGAGATGGTGGAACCGTGCGTCGGAGATGATGAACACGAGGCGCCGCGTCTCATCTCCGCGATCGGCGAGCCAGATCTCCCCGGCTGAGGCTGTCAACGCAGGCCGTCCGTCCAGGCGTCGACCTCGGTCTCGATGCGCTTGCGCTCGGCGCGCTGCTCGGGAGTCTCAGCGGCGGCGGCTGCTTCAGCCTCCGCCCAGAACTGCTGCGACTCGTACGAGTCGAGGGCGGCGACGACCACGTCTTCGAGTGAGTCGCCTTCGGCGCCGAGAGCCCGGAGGCGGTCACGGGTGGCCGCGGTGATCTTCATCGTCGTGACGTCAGCCATACCCAGAGTATACCGTCCGCGGGAGTTCGGGGCGTCATACGCGGGCGACGTCGACGCGTTCGAAGATGCCCTGGGCGCCGGACCTCGCAGAGCTCTGTCGTGCCCCCCCAGGGGCTCGAACCCTGAACCAATGGATTAAAAGTCCACTGCTCTACCATTGAGCTAGAGGGGCGGGACCGGTACGAAACCTGGGAGAAAACCCCTTTGATTCTGGCGGATCCCGGTTCGAGAGCGTACTTGCGGGGGCTCGGGACGTCGGCTACCACGGTCGAGCCTCCGAACGCC
>JACCUL010000548.1 GCA_013811855.1 Acidimicrobiia bacterium | reverse complement strand
GGCACGTACCGCGCCTTCGTCGACCAGCTGCCCCGCCTCGACGCGCTCGGCGTCACTGCCATCGAGCTGCTCCCCGTCCACCAGACGGACCCCCAGGAGGGCAGCTACTGGGGGTACATGCCGCTGTGCTTCGGCGCCGTCCACGCCCAGTACGCCGCCGGCGACGACCCGGCGGCGGAGCTGGCCGCCCTCGTCGCCGCCGCCCACGAGCTCGACATCGAGGTGTGGCTCGACGTCGTCGTCAACCACACCACGGAGGTCGACGCCGCCGGGCCGACGTACCACCTCCGCGGGCTCGACGACGCGATGTACCGCCGCCGCGGCGACGGCTCGTACATCGAGACGACCGGCTGCGGCAACGACGTCGACGCCGACCACCCGGCGGCGCAGGACCTCGTCGTGTGGTCGCTCGACCGGCTGGCTGACCTGGGGGTCGACGGCTTCCGATTCGACCTCGCCGCAGTGCTGTCACGCAGCCCGTCGATGATGAGCCGCCTCGAGGCATGGGCGAGGACGCGCGACGTGCGGACGATCGCCGAGGCCTGGGACGCCGCCGGCGGCTACCAGGTCGGCCGGACGTGGCCGGGCACCGGGTGGATGCAGTGGAACGACCGCTTCCGCAACGACGTCCGGTCGTTCCTCCGGGCCGACGACGGCTCGGCGGCACTGATGGAACAACGCGTCCAGGGCAGCCCAGATCTGTTCGACGCGCCTGGGGACAGCATCAACTACCTGTCATGCCACGACGGGTTCACGCTCTACGACGTGTTCGCCTACGACGCCAAGCACAACGGGGCCAACGGCCACGGCAACCGCGACGGGGCCGACGACAACCGCTCGTGGAACTGCGGTTGGGAGGGCGACGACGGCGCCCCCGACACCGTGCTGGCGCTGCGCCGCCGCCAGCTGCGCAACGCGTGGTGCCTGCTGGCGATGTCGCACGGCGTGCCGATGGTCGCCGCCGGTGACGAGCACGGCCGGACCCAGGGTGGCAACAACAACGCCTACAACCAGGACAATGCGACGTCGTGGATCGACTACGCCCGCCGCGACGAGTTCGCCGACCTCGAGCACTTCGTCACCGGACTGTTGGCGCTACGCGCCCGCCACGCGGTGCTGACCCAGCCCGAGTGGTGGGGCGACGCCCTCACGTTCCTCGATCGGCGGGGCGTCGACGGGTCCACGGCCGGGCCGTCGATCGGCTGGTCCGTCGGCGACCTCTGCGTGCTGGCCAACGCGTGGTGGCATCCCACCGAGTTCGCGCTCCCTCCCGGGTCATGGACGATGGCCGTCGACACGAACCAGGCCGACCTGCTCGACCCGCCGACCCCCGTCGACGCCTCGGCGTACGTCGTCGGACCGCGGTCAGCGGTGATCCTCACCCGCTGACATCTGGGTGCGATCCGTCTCAGCGACCGATCTGAGCGCGTCAGCGTCTCGGTATCGGGACGATCCGCACCGAGATGTCGGGGACGCGTCAGATCTGCCGGGCCCAGACCTGCCCGACGAGGTCGTGACCGAAGCTGTGGTGCGGCTCCGACTCACCGAGCTCGAAGCCGGCAGCCTCGTAGATGCGGCGGGCGGCGACGAGGACGTCGTTCGTCCACAGCATCATCGAGCGGTACCCCGCGTCGCGGGCGAACGCGAGGCAGCCATCGACGAGACGACGGCCGACGCCGAGACCACGGGCCCAGGGCTCGACCAGCAGCAGGCGCAGCTGCGCTGTTGACTCGTCACGTTCCTTGCACAGGACGCAGCCGGCCCGCTCACCGTCGATCTCGGCGATCCAGGCCCGTTCCCGGCCCGGCTGCAGGTGGCGTTGGAAGTCGGCGACGATGTCGGCGACGAGCCCCTCGAAGTCGCGATCCCACCCGTACTCCTCGGCATAGGTGGCGCCGTGACGCTCGACGATCCAACCGAGGTCGCCGGCGCGGAGGTCGCGGAGGACCGGCTCGCCGGGCGGCTCCTGCCCCGTCATCCGCTCGATGGTGACCATCGCCCGGCGCAGGTGCCGGCGGCGGTCCTCGGCGTGTGGCGCCACGAGCGCCTCGACCTGGGC
>JACCUL010000544.1 GCA_013811855.1 Acidimicrobiia bacterium | reverse complement strand
ACCACAAGCGGCCTGCGTGGCCGGGGAACGCAATGAAGAAGCAGCCGCTGCGCACGACGGTCATCGGGAGCTACCCGTTACCGGGATGGCTGCTGTTCGCGATCGAGAACCTCGACCGGTTCGGTCCGGACGGCCGGTCAGAGCTCCAGAACGACGCCGTCGTCGCCGCCGTCCACGACCAGGTCGCGGCCGGGCTCGACGTCATCACCGACGGCGAGCAGACCCGACTCGACTTCAACCTCTCGTTCTACGGCTTCCTCGACGGCATCGAGCTCGAAGCCGAACCGCCGCGCCGCTTCGGACCACCGGCGCACGATCAGCGCGGCCGCCACGAGATCACCGGTGAGCTGGCGGCGCCGGGCGGGCTCGGCGTGGTCGCCGAGTTCCAGCGGCTGCAGCGCGTGGCCCCTCGCGACGTGGCGGCGCCGGCGCTCAAGGCGAGCGTGCCCGGCCCGTACACGATGAGCGGGCGGCTCGTCCCCAATGCCGACTACCCGGACCGCTGGGCCATCACCGAAGCGCTGTTGCCGATCGTGCGAAGCGAACTGGTGGCGCTGGCCGACGCCGGCTGCCAGGAGATCACCGTCGACGAGCCGTCGATGAGCTGCTACGCCCACCGCGAGGATCCCGAACGATTCGTCGACATCTTCAACCGGACGGTCGCGCCGATCGTCGGGCGCGGACGGCTGTCGACCCACCTCTGCTTCGGCAACTTCCACGGCCACGCCGTCGGTCTACGCCGCTATGCGCCGATGTTCCCGGCGTTCCACGCGATGACGCTCGACGAGATCCACGTCGAGATGGCCAGCCGCGAGCTGGCCGAGCTTGAGGTCATCGGCGACATCGCCGAGTACCACGATGTGGCCGTCGGCGTCGTCGACGTGAAGAGCTACTTCATCGAGCCGCCCGAGCTGATCGCCGACCGGGTGCGCGCCTGCGTGCGGTACGCCGCACCGGAGCGCCTGTCGTTCGCCCCCGACTGCGGGCTGTCGCAAACCGCCCGCTGGGCCGCCCGCCAGAAGCTTGCCAACATTGTGGCCGGCGTCCGCACCGTGCGCAGCGAGCTCGACGGATGAGGCGATCACGGTGACGGGGCTGATCGAACCGGCGCAGCGCGACGGCGCGCTCCTCGCCGACATCGCCACCGGGCGCGACGCCGGCGACGGCTGCCTGCGCTTGTGGTGGCTCGGCCAGGCCGGCTTCCTACTCCAGTGGGACGGCCACCAGCTGCTGCTCGATCCCTATCTCTCCGACTCGTTGACGGCGAAGTACGCCGACACCGACAAGCCGCACGTGCGGCTCACGGGCCGCGCCGTCGATCCCGCGGCGCTCGAGGCGATCGAGGCCGTCACGTCGAGCCACAACCACACCGATCACCTCGACCACGAGACGCTGTGGCCCCTGATCGCGGCCAACCCGTCGATCACGATGGTGATCCCCGAGGCCAATCGGTCGTTCGTCGCCGATCGGCTGCACACCGATCCGACGTGGCCGGTCGGGCTGACCAGCGGTGCGTCGGCGACGGTTGGCGCGTTCCGCGTCACCGCGCTGGCGGTGGCGCACGAGGATCTTGACGTCGACGAGCACGATCGCCATCGGCACCTCGGCTATCTCGTGGCCGCCGGGCCACTCCTCGTGTTCCACTCCGGAGACGCGGTTCCGTACGAGGGGATGGCCGACGAGCTACTGCGACTCGCCGGCGGTCAGCCGATCGACGTCGCGCTGCTCCCGATCAACGGGCGCCTCCCCGAACGCCGGGTACCCGGCAACTTCTGGGGCGACGAGGCGGCGGAGTTCGCCCACGCCATCGGCGCCGGTCTCGTGGTTCCGATGCACTTCGAGATGTTCTCGTTCAACACCGAGACACCGGACCTGTTCGTCGCCACCTGTGAACGGCTCGGGCAACCGCATTACGTGGCGCGGTGCGGCGAGCGCCTCGTCATCCAACCCCACGTCATCGAATCACAGGGAGACCCATCATGACCGTCGTCGAGCCGTACGCCGTGGAGACCATCACCGAGCGGCGCGTCGCCAAGACGATCGACCACTCGCTGCTCAAACCGGAGCTCACCGTCGACGAGGTGCTCGCCGGGTGTGAGGTCGCCGCCCGCTACGACGTCGCCTCGGTGTGCTGCCGGCCGATCGACGTCGAGCGCTGCCGAGACGCGCTGGCCGGCACCAACGTCCTCGTCAGCACGGTCATCGGATTCCCCCACGGGTCCAACCTCACTGCTACGAAGGTGTTCGAGACGGAGCGGGCGATCGAACAGGGCGCGGTCGAGCTCGACATGGTGATGCAGATCGGCCTGTTGCGGTCGGGAATGGCCGACGCCGTGCGCGACGACATCGCCGGCGTCGTTGCCGCCGCCGGGAACGCGGCGATCGTCAAGGTCATCCTCGAGAACGCCTACCTCACCGACGCGGAGAAGGTCGCCGGCTGCCGGGCCGCCGAGGACGCCGGCGCCGCGTACGTCAAGACGTCCACCGGGTACGCACCCACCGGTGCAACGCTCGACGATCTGCGCCTGATGCGTGCGACGGTGTCGCCGTCGGTGAAGGTCAAGGCGGCGGGAGGCGTGCGGACGCTCGACGCCTTGATCGATTGCCTGAACGCCGGCATCGACCGCTGCGGCGCCACCGCCACTGCCGCGATCATCGACGACCTTCGCT
>JACCUL010000538.1 GCA_013811855.1 Acidimicrobiia bacterium | reverse complement strand
CTACTGCGCGAAGTTGAACGTGGCGAAGGCCCGGTCCAACGCCTCCAGGTCGGCGTCCGTGACGACCTGGACGAACATGACCATCGTGTAGCTGCTGTCGGGCGGGTTGGCCACCAGCGTGACGATGTCGTTCGGCGTCCCGCCGCAGTCCAGCCACAGCTGGTACTTGCCGGTGAAGACGGCGTCGGAGTAGTCGAAGATGTCGCCCTCGGTGCAGGAGTCCCGGAAGTTGAACCTCCCCAGCGCGCTGTCGACGTCGGGTTCGAAGGCCCTCGCGGTCAGCTCCAGGCCCGGCACCTCGAACCCGGTGTTGAACGCATTGGCGTCGGTCGAGGCCGTCAGCCGCGGTTCGCCGCTGCCCAGCGGAGCCGTGATGCGGTCGGCCCAGGCGACGGGCACGTCGACGCTGATCGTGGCGGAGTCGTCGACGATGTTCTCGTAGTCGGCGGGGTCGGCCGGCTCCTGACCGCCGTCGCCGTCGTCGCCGACGTCCTCGCCGACTTCGTCGGCGAATGAGAACGCCAGCTCGATGGGCTGGTCGCCGTTGAGCTCGCCGCGCAGCACCTCGGAGGTGTCGTAGCGCAACACGTCGACCTTGATCGGGCTGCCCTCGCCGGCGGTGCGAATGACGTCGCAGTAGTCCTTGAACGTCCCGTCCTGGGCGATCGGCAGACCATTCATGGCGGTGATCACGTCACCGGGCAGGATCTCGGCCTCGGACGCCGGCGAACCCGGCTCGACCCCGGCCACCCAGATCCCGGCGATGCCCAACTGCTCGTCGAAGCGGGCCCAGCCGTTGACGCCGAGCGATTCGAAGTCGCCGCCATGCAGCCGTTCGATGACGGGCTGAGCCAGGTCGGAGGCGATGGCGTAGAACTGCGCCGTCGTCGTCGCCACGGCGCCACCTGCGTAGTTGATGGCGACGACCTGGCCGTCCTGGTTGACGAGCGGGCCACCGGAGTTGCCAGGCTGGATGTTGGCGTCGTGCTCCAGGGTGTGGTCGATCGAGCTGGTCCCGGTCAGGTCGCCGCCGGCCTCGGCCTTGGCGACGATGCCGCGGGTCAGGGTGAACTGTGGGTCACCCAACGGGAAACCGGCCGCGTACACGTCCATGCCGACGGTGATCTCGCCGTCGTACCACTCCAGGGTCGGCAGCGGCTCGGACTCGTTGATGTCGATCAGGGCCAGGTCGTTGCACTCCGACACGCCGAGGACGGTGGCGTTGTAGGACTCCGTCGTGTCACCGCCGACGAACACCTCGAGGGTGGCGGCGCCGGTCACGACGTGGTTGTTGGTGACGGCCAGGCCGTCGGGCGAGATGATGAAGCCGGAGCCGCGGCCGGCGTTGGAGGCGAACCCGATCTCCGGGTCGCGGAACGAGCCACGGGCCTCGATCTGGATGACCGCCGGCTGCACGTCCTGGAACGAGGAGATGCCGGGCGTGGTGGTGGGCGGCGGCATCGTCGTCGCTGCCGCAGTGGTCGGCGCCGCAGTGGTCGGCGCCGCCGTGGTCGTCACCGGCGCCTTCGTCGTGTCGGTCCCGTCGCCGGTGGTCACCGGCGGATCAGTTTCCTCCGGCTCGGCGTCGTCGTCCCCGCCGCCACATGCCGCCAGCGCCAGGGCCAATGGCAGCGCGAACGCGAGCGCCCGCTTACCGGTCCGATTCATCGTGTCCCTCCCGTTCGCGCGTCGCGCGCCTGTCCTGGCGCGCCTCCCTGGACGCCGCCAGAAGTCGCACACATTAGGTCGCGGGACGGTGCCCCGGGCTCGTTCCGGAAGCCAAGACGACGAAATCACGGGTTCTCCCCTACTCGGGCGGCGGCCGCCGCCAGGGCCGGGTCGCGGTGTCGGTCGTGGCGGTTGGGGGTTCTCGGGTCGCGTCGTTCAGAGCGGCACCCGTACTCGGCACGCCGGCGCCTCCAGGCGCTTCGGCGGCCGCGTCATAAACGGGGCAGAATGTCGAGCGTGCTGGCCCAGATCGTCGTGGACCCCTTCCGGTTCCGCTGGCACCCCGACGTGTGGTTGCTCGTCGCCTTCCTGGTCGGTGCGTACGTCTACATGGTCCGGGTGGTCGGACCCCACGCCGTCGGGCCCGGCCACCCCGTGGCGACCCGGCGCAACGTCTGGTGCTTCGCCGGCGCTATGGCGCTGCTGTGGGCGGCGAGCGACTGGCCCATCCACGACCTCGGCGAGGAGCACCTCTACTCGGTGCACATGTTGCAGCACATGATGCTCAGCTACTTCCTGCCCCCTCTGGCGCTGCTGGCGACGCCCGAGTGGCTGCTGCGGGTGCTGATCGGCGACGGCACCGTGTACGGCCTGCTGCGTCGGCTGTGCCACCCGGTCGTGGCCGGGGTGTTGTTCAACGTCGCCGTGGTCGTGACCCACGTCCCCGGCGTCGTCAACTCCTCGGTCGGTAGCGCGCCGCTGCATTACGGGCTGCACGTGATGGTCGTGACGTTCTCGCTGCTGATGTGGATGCCCGTGTGCGGCCCGTTCCCCGAACTGCGGCTGGGCGCTGGCGGCTCGATGATCTACCTGTTCCTGCAGTCGGTGGTGCCGACGGTGCCGGCGGCCTGGCTGACGTTCGCCGAGGGCGCCGTCTACCGCGTCTACGACACGCCGGTGCGGGTCTGGGGGCTGTCGGTCACCGACGACCAGCAGCTCGCCGGCGCCATCATGAAGACCGGCGGCTCCATCTTCCTGTGGTCGATCGTCGTGACGTTGTGGTTCCGCCGGTTCGCGGCTTCGTACCGCCACGAGCACGACTACCGGCGGGGTCGGATGATGCCGACGGCGGAGATCGTCGGCCACGACGAGGTGCCGTTGACCTTCGACGCCGTCGAGCGGGAGTTCGCCCGAACCCCACCGGCTGCCGAACCACAGCGCAAGTAATCTTCCGCACTCCATGATCGACGTCCGGCTGTTGCGCACCGAGCCGGCCGCAGTCAGGTCGGCACTGGCCCGGCGCCACGATCCGGACCTCGACGCCCAGCTCGATCTGGCCGTCGACCTGGACGAGCGCCTGCGGACGATCACGGCCGAGCGAGACAGGGTGAGGAGTCGGGTCAACGAGCTGTCCCGGCAGGTCGGCGAGCGGCGCCGGGCGGGCGACGTCGCCCGGGCCGAGACCCTGCAGGACGAGAGCCGGGCCCTCGGTCAGCGCGAGCGCGAGCTGGCCGCGGAGCACGGCCGGGTCGATGAGGAGCTGCACACGATCCTGCTCACGGTCCCCAACCTGCCCCATCCGGAGGCGCCTGACGGCTCGAGCGACGCCGACAACCCCGTCGTGCATGGTCCGTTCGGCGTGGAGGCCGGGTTCGCCGAACACCAGCGGGTGCCGCACTGGGAGACCGGCGAGGCGCTCGGCATCCTCGACAACGCTCGGGCGACGAAGATCAGCGGGGCGATGTTCTCGATGACCCGCGGCGCTGGCGCCGCACTGGGTCGGGCCCTGTGCCAACTGGCGCTGGACCGCAACGCCGACGCCTTCGAGGAGATCCGCCCGCCGTCGCTGGTGACGACCGAGACGCTGACGGCTACGGGGCACTTGCCGAAGTTCGCCGACGACGCGTTCGCCGTTGAGCGCGACGGGCTCTGGGCCATCCCGACGGCCGAGGTGCCGCTGACGTCGATCTACGGAGGCGAGATCCTCGGTGAGGAGGAACTGCCCCGGCGGATGATGGCGGCGACGCCGTGCTACCGGCGCGAGGCGGGTTCGGCCGGGCGCGACACGCGCGGCCTGCTGCGCGTGCACGAGTTCGACAAGGTCGAGATCCTTGCCATCGCCGCGCCGGATCAGGCGCCCGACCTGCTCGACGACATGGTCGGCCGGGCCGAGGGCACGATCGCCGCGCTCGGCCTGGCGTACCGGACGATCGAGATCTGCACCGGCGACATGGGCCAGAGCCACCACCGCAGCTTCGACGTCGAGGTCTACGCCCCCGGCGTCGATCAGTGGCTGGAGGTGTCGTCGGTCAGCTGGTTCAGTGACTACCAGGCCCGGCGGGCCAACATCCGGTTCCGCCGGACAGGGGAGAAGGGGACCGAAATCGCCCACACCCTGAACGGCTCGGCGCTGGCCGTGCCCCGCGTGTGGGCCGCCATCGCCGAGCATCACCGCCAGCCCGACGGATCGATCGCCGTCCCCGACGTGCTGCAGCCCTACCTGCGCGGCCTGGAGCGGATCGCGTGAGTGAGCGAAGCGAGCTCAGGCGTCACGGTGCTTCTTCGTCGCCGGCTTTGCGGCGACACGATCATCGGTGCCTCGTGGTTTCGAGTGGGTCGAGGTTGTCGCGTGGATCGATGGTGCGCCGATGATCGACCGTCGCGAGGAGCTGGCCTCGCGCCGGGTCCAGTACGAAGCGGCCGGGCTCGACGTCGGTGACGTCGCCGCCGACCCGTTGACCCAGTGGAGCCGCTGGTACGCGGATGCGGGTGCCGCCGGTGTCACCGAGCCGAACGCGATGGTCGTGTCGACCGTCGCCGACGACGGCGGCGCTGACGCCCGCTTCGTCCTCGTGCGTGATCAGGACGATCGGGGCCTCGTGTTCCACACCAACACGGACAGCACGAAGGGGCGGCAGCTCGCCGCCCGCCCGCTCGCCTCCGGGCTGTTCGCCTGGCTCGACCTGCACCGTCAGGTCCGGGTGCGTGGGCCGGTCGAGCCGATCGACGCCGCGACGAGCGACGCCTACTTCGCC
>JACCUL010000532.1 GCA_013811855.1 Acidimicrobiia bacterium | reverse complement strand
GCACTCCGGGCCTCGAGTGCCGCGCGCAGCTCGGCGGCGTGACGGAGGCCCCGACGGCGCGTCGCCTCGTCCAGGCGGAAGCGCAGCGGGACCGTGGCCTCGGGCAGCAACGTCAGCTGCTCCGGGGTGCTGGAAGAGGTCCGTGCGGTCATGGTCCCCATCATGAACAGGGGGTGTCACGGTCTCATTCCGGGCGCACGTTCCGGGGGGCCTCACCCGACCGGAGGTCAGACTTGACGCCAATCCCTTGCGTCGGCAATTCTTCCGCCGTCGCCACTACGGGCGACATCAAGACGGGGGGTTTTGCAATGCGCAGGAAGCGGGCGTTTCTCGCGCTGTCGACCGTGACCACATTGTGTGTCGGGGTCGTGGCGCCGGATACTGCGGGAGCGGGCAACGCGGTGGTGTTGCTCGACGGGTTGTCGTCGCCGAAAGGCATCGACGTCACTGCGTTCAGCGACGTGGTCGTGGCGCAGGGAGCCTTCGGGCCGCCCGGGCCGGTGCTGGTACTGCCAGCGGGCGAAGACGAACCGTTCGAGGCCACCGACCCGGTCAACCTGACCGACGTGGCGGTGAGCGATTTCGACGGCAGCGGATGGGCGATCGGACCCGATGGGGAGGCACCCACTCCCGACGAAGCCCACGTCCTGCTGTTCCGCCAGGTGCCGGAAACAGGCGAGATCGAGGTCGTCCTCGACATCACCGCCTACCAGCAGACCGATCCCGATCCGTTCGACCAGGACGACTTCGCCGAGGAGTCGAACCCGTACGGCTTGACGATCGACCACAACGGCGACGCGCTGATCGCAGATGCGGCGAACAACGACCTCATCCGGGTCACCGTCGGCGGGCATGCCAGCACGGTCGCCCGCTTCGACCTCGAGGAGGTCTCGACCAGCCACCTCGGTCCCCACTCGGGTCTGCCGCCGACGATCACGGCCGAGGCCGTGCCCACGTCGGTGACCGTCGGGCGCAACGGCGCCATCTACGTCGGCGAGCTGAAGGGCTTTCCCTTCCGGCCCGGCTCGTCGCGGGTGTGGCGCATCGCACCGGACGCGCACAACGTCCGCTGCTCGGTGAACCACCCGCAGTCGGGGTGCACGACCTACGTCAAGCGGCTGACGGCGATCCAGGACATCGACATCAACCAGAACAACAACCGGCTCTACGTGTACGAGCTCGCCGCGGCTGGCGTCCTCGCCTTCGAGGCCGGGTTCGAGACCGGTGACTTCCCGCCGGCCGTCCTCGTGCAGATCAGGCCGAACAAGGACCGTCGCCGGCTGGCCGTCGGCGAGCTGTCGCAGCCGGGTGGCGTCGCCGTCGGCCCGCGTGGCGCCGTCTACGTGACCGACCACGTCTTCGGCGACGGCCGGCTCCTCAGGGTGCCGCTCTCGTCGTCCTGACGGGAGGTGCCAGGTCGAGCGACGCGCGGATCTCCGACTGGATCTCGGGGATCGAGCGCGTCGCATCGACGGTCACCACGAACTCCTTGCGCTGGAACAGCTCGATCACGGGACGCGTCTTGTCGTGGTACTCGCGCAAGCGGACGGCGAGCGCCTCGGGGTTGTCGTCCGAGCGCACCCCGAGCGGTGCGCCGCAGACGTCACAGACATCGGCCAGCTTGGGGCGGTGGCTGAGCAGGTTCCAGTCCAGCCCGCACCCCGAGCACAGTCGCCGCGCCAACACCCGCCGGGCGACCTCCTCGTCGGGCAGCTCGAGGTCGATCACGCCATCGATGTCGTAGCTCTCGAGGAAGAACTCGGCCTGCCGGGCGTTGCGGGGGAACCCGTCGACGATGAACCCGTAGTTCCAGTCGTGCGTCTCCAGCCGCTGCTGGACGACGGACTCCACGAGGTCGTCACCGACGAGCTGGCCCGACGACACGATCCGGCGCACCTGGGCCCCGAGCTTGGTGTGGTGCTGCACGTTCCAGCGGAAGAGGTCGCCGACGCTGACGTGGACGAGGTCGTAGTCGTCGGCCAACAGCTTGGCCTGGGTCCCCTTGCCGCTGCCCTGGACGCCCATGATGACGAACTTGAGCACGGCGCGAGCCTGCCAGATCTCGGCCGACGGGTCGGTTCCGCCGGACCGCTCTGATTGGCTCAGGTCGTGCCCTTGCGTTGGCGGCCGAGCGCCCGCTCGACCTCCCGCTTGGCGTCGCGCTCGGCGATCGCCTGGCGCTTGTCTCCCTTCTGGCGCCCCTTGGCGAGACCGAGCTCGACCTTGACGCGGCCCTCTTTGAAGTACAGCCGCAACGGCACGAGCGCCAGTCGCTCCTGGGCCACGCGGGCCTGCAGCCGCGCGATCTCGTCGCGGTGGAGCAGCAGCTTGCGGCGTCGATCAGGCTCGTGGGAGCCGACGCCGCTGGCGAACTGGTACGGCGCGATATGCGCGCCTTCCAGCCACACCTCCCCGTCGGTGACGCGGGCGAACGCCTCGGCGAGCTGCACCTGGCTGAGCCGCAGGCTCTTGACCTCGCTGCCCTGGAGGACGAGCCCGGCCTCGACGGTGTCGAGGATGGCGTAGTCGAACCGCGCCCGGCGGTTGGTGGCGATCGACGACGGGCCGGACCTGCTCATGGGGCAGCCGAGGGTACGAGATGCGCGTCGGTAGCGTGCGCGAGGTGCTCGAGGTCCCAGCGTCGACGGTCGACGAGATCGTCGCCCTGTCCGTAGAGCGCTACCCGTACGAGGCGTGCGGGCTGATCGCCGGCCCGCCCGAGGGCGACACCGTCGCCCGCTTCTTCCCGTGCCGCAACGTCGCCGAGTCGGCGCGGGTCTACACGCTCGATCCGCTCGATCACCTGCGGGCCGAACGGGCTGCGGAGAACGCGGGGTGGGAGATCGTCGGCGTCGTGCACAGCCACACGCACACCGAGGCCTACCCCAGTCCGACCGACGTCGCTCAGGCCCCCGATCCGGGCTGGCACTACGTGATCGTCAGCCTGCGCGACGAGACGGCACCGTCGCTGCGCAGCTACCGGATCGTCGGCGGCGAGGTGTCAGAGGAGGACGTGGCGGTGACGAGGGAGTAGAATCCCGACGTAGTCAATCGGCTTTGTCGGAAAGCGATCGCTCCCATGCTCACCATCGCCAGCACCAACGAGAGCGTGCTCGACCTCATCGGGCACACGCCGATGGTCGACGTGTCGTCCCTGTCGCCCAACCCCGACGTGCGCATCCTCGCCAAGCTCGAGAGCGACAACCCGTTCGGATCGGTCAAGGACCGCATCGCCCGCGCCATGATCGAGGACGCCGAGAAGCACGGGCAGCTGCGGCCGGGCCAGACCATCGTCGAGCCGTCGTCGGGCAACACCGGCATCGCCCTGGCCGCGATCGCCCGGATCAAGGGCTACCCGATCAAGATCCTGCTGCCCGAGAACGTGTCCATCGAGCGACGCCAGATGCTGCAGGTGTTCGGGGCCGAGATCATCCTCACGCCAGGCGCCGAGGGCTCCAACGGCGCCGTGCGGCGGGCCGAGGCGCTGGCGGCCGAGCACCCCGACTGGTGCTTCCTCTACCAGTACGGCAACGACGCCAACCCGAGGGCCCACTACGAGGGCACGGGCCCGGAGATCTGGCAGGACGTGCCCGACATCACCCACTTCGTCGCCGGACTGGGCACGAGCGGCACGTTGATGGGCGTCGGGACGTTCCTCAAGGAGCACAACCCCGACGTCAAGATCATCGCTGTGGAACCGCCGCTCGGCGAGCGGGTCGAAGGGCTGCGCAACCTCGACGACGGCTACATCCCGCCGGTGTTCGACAACTGGCACGGGCGCGACGTGCTCGACCGCAAACGGGTCGTGCGGCCCCGCGAGTCGGTCGAGTGGACCCGCCGTCTCGTCGCCGAGTGCGGGATCTTCGCCGGACTCTCGGCCGGTGCCGCCCTGGCCGGGGCGGCCAAGATCGCCGGCGAGATCGACGGAGGGGTGATCGTCTTCATCGTCTGCGACGGCGGCTGGAAGTACCTGTCGACCGGCGCGTACACCGCCGATCTCGACGAGGCCGAAGCCAACGCCGAGCGCGTGATCTACTTTTAGACCTGGTGACACAAACGCTTGATCCGGGGAGAATGGCCGGATGAGCGACCGAGGTCCCCACGACGACGGACGGCCGACCGAGTACTTCCCGCCCTTCGGTGACCAGGGTGACGACCCGCCGACGGGGCAGTTGCCGCCGATCGGCGCCGACCGTGATCCCGAGCCGACGCGCGTCCTGCCCCCCGATCCCGGCTTCGTCCCCGGCGATCAGACGACGGTGATGCCTCCGGCCGGCGGAGGCGGCGGTCCGTACGACCCGGGGCCGCCCTACGGCGGCGGGGGAGCAGGTGGCGGGGGTGACGACGGCTACGGCGACGACGGCGACTACGAGTTCGAGCCGGAGCCGTGGTACCGCCAGCCCGGCCCGTTGGCGGCGCTGATCGCCGGTGTCGTCGCGCTGATCGTGCTCGTCATCGCCCTGGTCGTGTGGACGAGTGGGGACGACGCCGGGGATGACACGATCCCCCCCACGGCGATCACGTCCGGGACCGTCGTCGTGGCGACGACCACGCCGACGACCCTCCCGGCCAGCACGGACGCACCGACGACCACCATCGCGCCGACCACGACGCCGGCCCCGACGACGACAACGCCGCCGACCACCCTGGCCCCGACGACGCCCCCGCCGACGACGCCGCCACCGACCACGGTGGCGCCGACGACCCTCGCGCCGACGACCGTCGCGCCGACCACCCTCGCGCCGACCACGACGACGACCACGATCCCGGTGGTGACCGTGCCGCCGTCGCCGGAGGCCACGGTGTGGGACATCGTCACGGCCAGCCCCGACCTCTCCGAGCTGCGCGAGGCCATCGAGCGGGCCGATCTCGTGGACGTGGTCGATGGCGAGGAACCGATCACGCTGTTCGCGCCGGGCAACGCGGCGTTCGAGCTGGTCCGCCAGTCACCGGGCGGTGATGAGCTCCTCGACGACCCCGAGCGAATCCGTGAGCTACTCGAGCGTCACATCCTGTCGGAGGCGCTCACCGCCGGTGACATCTTCGATCGGCCTGAGCTGGCCACGATCGGCGGCGACACGCTGCCCGTCGACCAAGAGGCCGAGCTCGTCGACGGCGCCGCCCTCGATCCGACCGACATCGAAGGGGCCAACGGGTTCCTGCACGTCGTCGACCGGGTGCTCGTGCCGTAGAGCCCGAGCGGCGCGGTCAGACGGTGGCGCCGGCGGCCGCCATGACGGGCCGCTCCCGGCCGGCCAGCACCTCGGCCCACTGCGCCCGCCCGGTCGCCCGCAGCCGCTCGAGGTACGCCGGCAACTCGCCTCTGGTGTGGAAGGGGCCGCCCTCGGCCATGACGACGTCCATCGGGTCGACGGGCGAGTCCGACCGGGCCAGCTGATCGGACGTCCACGAGGCCAGCCGGTCGCGACCCTGGGCGACGAGGTCGCCGCGCTCGGGAGCCAGGTCGTGCTGCTCGTGGGCGTCGGCGGCGATGTCGAAGACCATCTCGTCGGGCCAGGCGTGGAAGGCGTCGTGGCGGGTCTGGCAGTAGAGGTGGTCACCCCAGCGGACCGAGCGTTGGGCACTCCACGCGCCCTGGGACACGACGAGGTGGTCCCGCCCGATCCGGCCCGTCCCGGCCCGCAACTGGGGCGCCACCGACCGCCCGTCCCAGTGGTCGGTCGGCACCTCGATGCCGGCGAGGTCGACGACCGTGGCCGCCACGTCGAGGTGGTACAGCAGGCCGTCAACGGCACGCGGCGCGAGGCCCGGCCACCGCAGCACCGCCGGGATGTGGCACGTCGCCTCGTCCGCGGCCTGGTGGTCGGCGTAGACGCCCAGCTCGCCGAAGGCCTCGCCGTGATCGGACGACACGAGGATCGCGGTGTCGTCGAGCACGCCGAGCTCGGTCAGCTTGGCGACCAGCGTGCCGACGGCGTCGTCGGCGTAGCGGATGCCCGTGTCGTACCCGTCGAACATGTGTCGGACGCGCTCCATGTCCGGCACGGACAACGTCTGGCGGGGGTGGATGCGCGCCCAGCCGTGCTCGTCGTACGCGTACCCGGTCAGTTCCTGGGCCGAGTGCGGGCCCGGACGGTTCCAGTCCCTGGCCCGTACCTCCTCGGTGTACCAGGCCGGGAGGGGCTCGCCGGCGAACGGGTGGCCGAACGCGGGCGGCGCGTTCCACGGCGTGTGGGGGTCCCAGAGGTGGACGTGGAGGAACCAGTTGTCGGGGCGGCCGTGGCGCTCCAGCCAGCCGAGCGCGCCCGGCAGCACCTCGTCGGCCCGCTCCCCGCCGGCGCCGCGCATCAGGTTCATCGACTCCATGAACCCGTGGTTCCACCACGTCGCCGAGTGGCGGAACGGGAAGGACGAGATCGACGCCGTGTGCCAGCCGGCGGCATAGAACTGCGTGGCCCAGGCCTGCGTGGCGAAGCGCGAGTTGAACGAGCGGTCCGGCCCTTGCGGGCGCAGGTCGGCGGCGACACCGCCGTGGTTGACGACGCCGTTGCGGATGCCGAACGTCCCGGTGGCCAGGGCCGTGCGGCTCGGCAGGCACGGGACGTCGGAGGCGTACACGTCGCGGAACACGAGCCCGTCGGCGGCCAGCGCGTCGATGTGCGGCGTCGTGTCGCGGTGGTAGCCGGCGCAGCCGAGTCGATCGGCGCGCAGGGTGTCGATGTCGATGTAGAGCAGCCGCACGACCGCCAGTCTGCCGGTGCCGTCAGGTGAAGCAAGCTCTGTTCAATCGGTGGGGCAGCGGGCGATGACCGGCACGGCGTCGCCCGGCGTCGAGCGGACCCAGTCGAGGCGCCAGGGCAGCGTCGGGTCCTCGTCGGGGTCGAGCATGAGCAGGCGCATGTCGAAGGGCTGCTCGACGTCCTCGATGGGCTTGAACGTGAGCGGCTGGAGGTCGAAGGTCGACGTGATCGAGAGGCACTCGGACGTCGCCGCGTTGATCCGCAGCAGCTCGGCGATCGGTCGCCCCGGCGGATCGAGGAGGATGTCGACGCCGCCGAACTCCTCGAACCCCGTGATCGTCCGCACCGCCTGGTCCTCGGTGTCGGCGCGTTGCATGAACGCCATCATCTCGGGGGCCGTGCGCCCGGTCCGCAACGCGATCTCGTAGGCGTCGCGCTCCCTCGCCATGAGCTCGTCGAGGAGGTCCTGGACGTCCGCCGCCGTGAGCGTCCGGGGATCGACGGGCGTCGGGATGGTCGTCGGCGGGCTCGTGGTCGGGACCGACGGCGCCGTCGAGGTCACGGGCGGCGGTCCGCTGCTCGGTGGGACGGGTGTCGTCGGCGGCACGGTCGAGGGAGGCGGGGTCGTCGGTGGCTCGGTCGTCGTGCGGCGCGGTCGTCGGGTCGTCGGCGGTGGATCCGTCGTCGGCGTCACCGTGGTCGGCGGGTGCGAGGTGACGACGGCGAGCTGCGGCGGCAGCTCACCGAGCGCGATCGTGCCGATGACCTCGGGCGGGGCGTCCGCCGCCGAGTTGGCACAGGCGGCAGGGAGCACCACGAGCGACGCGACGAGCAGGGCGCCGCCGCATCGGGTCATGCCGGCCAGGGTAGGGCCGCCCGTCGCCTCGGTTCCGGGCGCCCCCAGGACCCGAACCCGGCCCTCCGAACCCGCAGCCACTGTTGGGACCCGTTCTGGCCCGGAGGGGACGGGTGCGACGGTCAGATGGCGAAGGTGGCCGCCATACCGTCGAGGCCGCGCAGGAAGGCCTGCTGGCCGCGCTCGTCCAGGCGGCTGTAGGCGGGCTCGAGGAGGCGATCGGTGAGCTCCTCGGCGGCGGCCCAACGGGCCCGGTCGTCCTCGCCGACAGCGGGCTGATCGTTCCAGCCGAACAGCTTGTCGTCGTCGGGTCGGCGGATCAGGTGGGCCAGCCGGGGCGAGAGCCCCGACGCCACCAGCGCCACGAGGTGCGCACTGCCCCTGGCCTCGCGCAGCACGGTGCAGAGCTGCAGCGCCCGCGCCGGCGCGTCATCGGCCAGCGGCTCAGCCGAGATCCCGGCGTACAGCGCCAGGCCGGCCGGGTCGATGGCGTTGTTGACCGTCTCGGCCGCGGCGCAGAACTCGTCGAGTCCCTCGACGTCGCCGAGGTGCTGGCGGGCCACGGTGTGGCAGCACTCTAGGTACAGCCGGGCGGCGTCACGGGGGGCCATGACCGCCTTCGCCGAGTCCCACATCCTGGCCAGCAGCCCGGGCTCGAAGTAACCGAAGGCGCTGGCGACCACCCGCGCCTCGACGTCGCCGAGCACGCCGCCGCGCCCGAGGAAGTAGAGGCGGAACCCGTCCAGCCCGTGTTCCTTCGCCGCGGCGATGGTCGTCGGGTGGAAGTAGAAGGCGGCGCCGACGCTGCCGATGGCCGACGTGCCGTGCATGAAGTCCCGGATGTCCACGACCGGCGACGCTAGGGGCTGGTCCCGTCGCGCCCCTAGCCTGCCGGCCGTGGAGCGGCCGATCGGGATGTTCGATTCCGGGTTCGGCGGCCTCACCGTCGCCCGTGCCGTCATCGATCTGCTGCCGTCCGAGCACCTCGTCTACATCGGCGACACCGGCCGCTACCCCTACGGCTCCAAGCCGTCCGACCTGGTGCGGGGCTACGCTCGTGAGCTGGCTTGGAGCCTCGTCGACGAGCACGATGTCAAGCTCGTCGTCGTCGCGTGCAACACGGCCGCGGCGGCCGGGCTCGACGACCTGCGGGCCGAGTTGCCGGTGCCGATGCTCGACGTCGTCGCCCCGGGCGCGGCGGCGCTCGTCGAGGCCACGACGTCTGGTCGCATCGGCGTCATCGGCACCGTCGGCACCGTGGCCTCCGGCGCCTACCTCCACGCTGTGCAATCGGCGGCGGCGGTCGCCGGCCTCGACGTCGAGCTGTGCAGCGCGGCGTGCCCCGGCTTCGTCGAGTTCGTCGAGCGCGGCCAGGTCAGCGGCGATGAGGTGACGGTGCTGGCGGAGCGTCTGCTGGCGCCCGTCCGCGCCGTTGACGTCGATGCGCTCCTGCTCGGCTGCACCCACTACCCCTTCCTGGCCCGCGTGATCAGTGACGTGATGGGTCCGGGCGTGACGCTCGTCAGCTCGGCCGACGAGACGGCGTTCGCCGTGCACCGGCTGCTGGAGCACCTCGATCTGCTGCGCCCGGGCACGGACCCCGGTGAGCACCGCTTCCGCTCGAGCGGTGACATCGACCGCTTCCGCGACCTCGGGGCCAGACTGCTCGGCCCCGAGCTGAACCACACCGAGGCGTGGTCGCCGAGCTGACCGACGACGTGAGATGAGGACGTGATGACCCGACCCGACGGCCGAGCGCCCGACGAGCTGCGACCCGTGTCGTTCGAGCGCGACTTCACCGAGATGGCTGACGGCTCGTGCCTCGTCAGCTTCGGCCGGACCCGCGTGCTGTGCACGGCGTCGATCGACGAGGACGTGCCGCGGTGGATGCGTGGCAGTGGCAAGGGGTGGGTCACGGCCGAGTACTCGATGCTGCCCGGCTCGTCGCCGGAGCGGGTCGACCGGGAGGCGGCCAAGGGCAAGCAGAGCGGCCGGACGGTCGAGATCCAACGCCTCATCGGGCGCAGCCTGCGGGCCGCCTGCGACATGGCCGTGCTCGGCGAGCGTCAGGTCGTCGTCGACTGCGACGTGCTGCAGGCCGACGGCGGGACGCGGACGGCGAGCATCTGCGGCGGGTACCTGGCGCTGCACGACGCGCTCTCGCGCGTCGTCGCCCGCGGCGGTCTGGCCGCCCACCCCTTGCACTCGTACTGCGCCGCGATCAGCGTCGGCATCGTCGGCGGTGCCCCCGTGCTCGACCTGCCGTACGTGGAGGACAGCACGGCCGCCGTGGACATGAACGTCGTCATGCTGCGCCCCACCGAGGGCGGCACGGCACGGTTCGTCGAAGTGCAGGGGACGGCAGAGGGCATGGCGTTCACGCACCGCGAGCTCGACGAGCTGTTGGCGCTGGCCGAGCAGGGGTTGACCGAGATCGCCGACCTGCAGGCCGAGATGGTGTCCGTGGCGCCGCCGGCGCGTCGCTGATCGTGTTGCGGCTCGTGTGCGCCTCGGCCAACCCGGACAAGGTGGCCGAGGTCCGGGCCATCCTCGGCGGCGTCGTCGACCTGCTGCCCCGACCGCCCGACGTACCCGCGGTGGTCGAGGACGCGGCCACACTCGAGGGCAACGCCCGGCTCAAGGCGGCGGCGATCGTCGCCGCCACAGGACAGCCGGCGGTGGCCGACGACACCGGGTTGGAGGTCGGCGCGCTCGACGGCGCGCCTGGCGTGTTCAGCGCCCGCTACGCCGGCGAAGGCGTCACGTACGCCGACAACCGGGCTCGGCTCTTGGCCGAGCTGGTCGACGCCGAGGACCGGCGGGCCCGCTTCCGCACGGTGGCGTTGGTGCGCTGGCCGGACGGGTCCGAGGTGGTCGCCGAGGGCGCCTGCGACGGCACGATCACGACGGTGGAGCGGGGCGCACGGGGGTTCGGCTACGACGCCGTCTTCGTGCCCGACGACGGCGACGGCCGGACGTTCGCCGAGATGACAGACGACGAGAAGCACGCGCTGTCCCACCGCGGGCGGGCCTTCCGGGCGCTCGTCACCGCGCTGGGCCGACCGTGACGATCACGCCGCGATGGTCGCTGCCGGGGACGTAGAAGTCGGCGACGGCGACGACGTCGAGCTCGGCGGTCACGAGCGCGTGGTCGAGGCGCACGAACGGCGGGAGCAGCCAGTGCCCGATCGGCCACGACGCCGACAGGCCCCGCCCGACGACGTGATGGGCGTCGCGCCACCTCCGACCCATGAGCCGGCGCAGCTCGGGATGCCACCACCCGGCGTTGAAGTCGCCGATCATCACGGCCGGGCCCTCCGGCTCGACCCGGGCGAGGTACGCCAGGTCGGCGGCCCACCGGGCGTGGCGCACCATCGGGCTCTGGGTGTGGATGACAGCGACGCGGAGCGTTCCCGCCGGGGCGTGCACGTCGGCGACCACCGTGTGGTGCCGGGTGTCGGCGATGGTCGCCCGCTCGTCGAGCGGATGGCGGCTGAAGAGGGCGGTCCCCGACGCCAGCTCGGCCGGCCGCTCGATGCGGTGCGTCCAGGCGGCGAGCAGCGGCGAGCTCGCCAGGTTCGCGGCGTGCGCCGGCGTGTACTCGCTGAACGTCAGGACGTCGACGTCGAGCGCCGAGAGGGCCACCGCGGCGTCGTCGATGCGCCGGTTGTCGTACAGCAGGTTGGCATGGGCGATCGTCGTCACGGGAGCGTCCGGGCGCCGTGGCCGGCGCCGATCGCGGGTCAGCGGCCGGGCCATGGCCACCCCGGCCCCGGCG
>JACCUL010000524.1 GCA_013811855.1 Acidimicrobiia bacterium | reverse complement strand
GCGCCGGCGTCGTGATCCCATCGTGCAGCTCCCACGCCCGGACCACCGTCTCACGGCACAGCCCGAGCACCGCCATGAGTACCTTCTTCACGCGCGCTGCCGGAGACGAACGTCCTCGCCCCGGCCTCCCAGGCACTGCGGATCGTCTCGGCGCTGATCCCGCCGTCGACGGCGATCTCGATGTCTCGGCCCGATCGAGCGACGAGCTCGCTGACCTGCGCGATCTTGGACTCCATGCTCGCCAGGTAGCGCTGCCCGCCGCACCCGGGGTTGACGGTCATCACCAGCACCAGGTCGACGACGTCGAGGACATGCTCGACGTGGGCGGGTGGCGTCGCCGGGTTGAGCGCCACGCCGGCCCGCACGCCGAGCTCACCGATCGCGCCGAGCGTGCGGTGCAGGTGGGTGCAGGCCTCGGCGTGCACCGTGACGATGTCGCAGCCGGCGTCGACCCACCGTCCGATCATCGGGTCGGGATCGACGACCATGAGGTGGGCGTCGAACGGGAGCGAGGTGTGCACGCCTACACGAACGACCAGAACCTCGTCGATCTGCCCCACCGCGGCCACACCCGCGACCTTCGCCGGTCGCGCGCCGCGGCGCAGAACATCGTGCCGTCGACCACCGGCGCCGCCCGCGCCATCGACGACGTGCTGCCCGAGCTCGCCGGCCGGCTCGACGGCATCGCGTTCCGCGTGCCGGTCGCGTGCGGCTCGGTGACCGACCTCGTCTGCACCGTCGGCCGCCCGGTGTCGGTCGAGGAGATCAACGCCGCGTTCACCGAGGCGGCGACCGAGCCTCGGTTCGACGGCATCCTCGCCGTCACCGACATCCCGCTGGTGAGCTCCGACATCATCGGCCGGCCGCAGTCGTGCCTGTTCTCGGCGTGCGACACGATGACATCCGGTGACCGCGTCAAGGTGCTCGGCTGGTACGACAACGAGTGGGGCTACGCCAACCGCCTGCTGGAGCTCAGCGAGCTGATGGGAGGCGTGGGATCGTCCGCACGTGGGCCGAGCAGCGTGCTGACGATCGGTGGCGGCGGGGCATCACCCGCCGATCGCTGACCGCCCGGCCGTTGGCCGTGGATGGTTGCCGGACGCTCGAGCCGGGTAGTGCCCGGGGTCACACGATGAAGCCTGCCGTGCGGCCAGCCCACGACTGGCTCGGGGAGGTGTCTCCCCGGACCCTGGCAGGGCGCAAATCGTGGCAACCCATGCCAGGAGGATGCAAGTGGCTCATACCGAGTGTTCGTCCGTCGCCGTCCCTCGTCGAGGCTCTCACCGGAGGCGCTCCATCCGTGCGATCGCCCTCGGCGCGTCGCTCGCGTTGTCCGTCGCCGCCTGCGGCCGCGGCGACGACGACGACGGTGCTGCCGACCCTGATGTGTCGGCCGGGACTGATGTGTCGGGCGGGACTGATGCGTCGGGCCCCGAAGCTTCGGGCTCCGAGGCCGATGGCGCGGTGGAAGGCGGCATCAGCGTGTGGGCGATGGGCACCGAGGGCGAACAGCTCGGTGTCCTGGCCGACGACTTCATGGCCGAGTTCCCGGACATCTCCGTCGATGTCACGGCCGTGCCGTGGGACGCCGCCCACGACCGCATCGTCAACGCCATCGCCGGCGGCGAGGTCCCCGACGCGAGCCTCATCGGTACGACGTGGATGGGCGAGTTCGCCAAGCTCGGCGGCCTCGAGCCGACGCCGGACAGCTTCGACCCGGAGCAGTTCTTCGAGGGCGCATGGGAGACGTCGGTGGTCGACGGGGTGAGCTACGCCGTCCCGTGGTACGTCGAGACACGCCTCGTCTACTACCGCACGGACCTCGCCGAGGAGGGCGGGTTCAACCAGGCGCCGGCCGACTGGGACGAGCTGAAGCAGCTGGCCCAGGCCCAGATGGAGGCCGGCGCCAAGTACGGCATCAGCCTCCAGCCGGGCGGCACGGGGTCGTGGCAGACGTTCATGCCGTTCTTCTGGCAGGCCGGTGGCGAGATCCTCGACGATGCGGGCAACTTCACCTTGGACTCGGAGGCGTGCGTCGAGGCCTTGTCGTACTACGACTCGTTCTTCGAGGATGGCCTCACGCCACCCGCCGTGAGCGACGTGCCGGTCGAGGCGGCGTTCACCAACGGTGATGTCGGCTCGTTCATCAGCGGTCCGTGGATGAGAGGGGTCGTCACCGATGCCGGCGCCGACCCGGAGACGTGGACCGTCGCCGGCCAGCCGAAGAACCAGACGGCCACGTCGTTCGTCGGAGGTGCCAACCTGGCCGTCTTCGACCAGTCGGACAACAAGCCAGCGGCTTGGGCGTTCATCGAGTACCTGTCACGTCCCGACGTCCAGGTCAAGTGGTTCGAGACGGTGAGCGACCTGCCAGCCGTCAAATCCGCCTGGGAGGACCCGGTGCTGGCCGACGACGAGTTCGTGGCCACCTTCGGCGCGCAGCTCGAAGACGCCAAGGCACAGCCGTCGATCCCGACATGGGAGGCCGTGGCGTCGGCCGTGGACGGTCAGATCGAGCAGGTCACGGTCGGCGACGCGTCGCCGGAGGACGGGTGCGCGGCGATGCAGCAGGAGGTCGAGTCGATCGGCACCGGGCTGTGACCGCAGAGCTGTCGGGGTCGGCCCCGGCGGTCACCCCCCTGGTCCCCCTGGTCCCCCAGCGCAACCGGCGACGAGCCTGGAAGCAGGCCCTCATCGGCTGGAGCTTCGCGTTCCCGTTCGTCGCCCTGTTCATCGTGTTCCTGGCCGGCCCGATCCTGGTCTCGTTCATCACCAGCTTCACCGACCTGCGCAGCACCGACATCCGCAGCCCGTTCGGGGTCAACTTCGTCGGCTTCGACAACTACGTCGACGTGTTCACCGACCCGACGTTCCGGAAGGCGGCGGTCAACACCGCCGTCTTCGTCCTGTTCGGGGTGCCCCTGACGATGGTGCTGGGCCTGCTCGCGGCGGTGGCGCTGAACCAGGGGGTCGTCAAGATCCGCAAGGTGTTCCGGCTCGGCTTCTTCCTGCCGTACGTGACCAGCATCGTGGCGATCGCCGTGGTCTGGCGACTCCTGCTCGGCACCGACGCCGGCCTGGTGAACGGCCTGCTCGACCTCGTCGGCATCGAGGGACCCGGTTGGCTCACCGATACCACTTACTCCCTGCCGTCGCTGATCGTGATGGCGGCATGGCGCAACCTCGGGTTCTCGATGATCGTGTTCCTGGCCGGGCTCCAGGCGATCCCGACCGACATGTACGAGGCCGCATCGGTGGACGGGGCCACGAGCTGGCAGGCGTTCAGGCGCATCACCGTGCCGCTGCTGCGCCCCACGCTGCTGTTCGTCTCCGTGATCACGAGCATCGGTTACCTGCAGTTCTTCGAGGAGCCGTTCGTGATGACCCAGGGCGGACCGCTCGATTCGACGCTGTCGGTCTCGTTCCACGCCTTCAACCAGTTCAGCTTCGGCAACTACGGCTACACCGCGGCGGTCAGCTACGTGCTGTTCCTGGCGATCGCCATCTTCGCCTTCGCCCAGTTCAAGTTGCTCCGGCCGAAGACGTGAGGACCACGACATGACGACGACCACCGCACCCGCCACGCCTCCCGCCGTCGAGCCCGATCCCGTCCCACCGGTCCCGAGTGGGCAGGTCGGCCACCGCCGCCGGCACGGCCTCCTCCTCCACGTCGGTCTGATCGTCGGCCTCCTGCTGATGGTGGGCCCGTTCGTCTGGATGATCCTGGGGTCGTTCAAGACGACCGGCGAGCTGCGTCGGATCCCGCCGACGTTCATCCCCGAGGATCCGACGACCGGCAACTACCGGGAGCTCTTCGACCGCCTCGACTTTCCGCGCTACTTCTTCAACTCGACGGTGGTCGCCCTTGCCGTGACCGCGGGCAACCTGCTGTTCGGCTCGATGCTCGGCTACGCGCTCGCCAAGCTCGAGTTCCCAGGCAAGCGGGTCCTGTTCGTTCTCATGCTGGCCACGATGATGGTCCCGGCGATCGTCACGTTCATGCCGTTGTTCGTGCTGGTCTCGAACCTGGGCCTCGCCAACACCCACCTCGGGCTGATCCTGCCCTTCCTCGTCGGGGCGCTGGGGGCCTTCCTGATGCGCCAGTTCATCAGCACCATCCCCGACGAGCTGCTCGACGCGGCCCGCATCGACGGCGCGGGCGAGTACACGATCTTCTTCCGCATCGTCTTGCCGCTGTGCGGACCGGCGCTCGCCACGCTCGCCATCCTCACGTTCCTCGGCAGCTGGAACGCGTTCCTGTGGCCGTTGGTGGTGGCCAGCACCGAGGACATGTACACGCTGCCGGTCGCCATCGCCCTGTTCGCCATCGGTCAGCAGGAGACGAACGTGGCGCTGCAGATGGCGGGCTCGGTCGTGGTGGTGCTGCCCGTCGTCATCCTTTTCGTGGCGATGCAGAAGTACGTCATCCAGGGCGTCGCCTCGACCGGCATCAAGTGATCATCAAAGGAGCGAACCCCATGCGCCGCATCTCCGTCCTCGCCGTGACGTTGGCCCTCGGGCTACCGATCATCCCTGCCACCACCAGTGCCCACGGGGACGGGGGCGGACCACCGTTGGAGCGCTACGCCGCCGATACCTGGCGGTCGTTCCGCAAGCTCGTCACACCCCGCACCGGGCTCCCGGCCGACAACATCGGCGGTGACCTCCGACGCAACACCCGCTCCGAGTTCACGTCGCCGACGAATATCGGGATGTACCTCTGGGCGACGATCGCCGCTCGCGACCTCGGCCTGATCAGCGACCGGCAGGCGACGCGGCGGATGCGCAGGACGCTGACCAGCGTCAGCCAGCTCGAACGCCACGAGCCGTCCGGCCAGTTCTACAACTGGTACGACCCGGTCACCTTGGAGAAGATCACGATCTGGCCCGAGAACGGCGACATCGTGTACCCGTTCCTGTCGAGCGTCGACAACGGCTGGCTGGCCGCGGCGTTGTTGATGGTCGCCGAGGCCGAACCGAAGCTCCACGACCGGGCCTGGGTGCTGGCCACGAGCATGGACTTCGGGTGCTACTACGACGCGCAGGCCAAGCCGGACGGGGCGGGCCTCATCCGCGGCGGCTTCTGGACCGTCGACGATGCGCCGCCCGGTTCCGACGCGTTCCCCCGTGACGATTACTGCGACATGTATGAGGACGTCGTGTACACCGGCCACCACTACGGCGCCTTCAACACCGAGCCGCGCATCGCGTCGTACATCGGCATCGCCCTGCGCCAGATCCCCAAGGAGCACTACTTCGGTCCCTGGCGCACCTTCCCGGACTCGTGCGACTGGGCGTGGACCGAACGGCAACCGATCGGCGAGTGGCGGACGTACCTCGACGTCCCCGTCTTCGAAGGCGCGTTCCCATACGACGACCAGCTGGTCGTGCCGACCTGGGGCGGCAGCATGTTCGAGGCGATGATGGTCCCTCTGGTCGTGCCGGAGGAGGAGTGGGGCCCCGACAGCTGGGCGGTCACCCACCCGCTGTTCGTCGAATCGCAGATCGAGTTCGGTCTCGACGAGGCCGACTACGGCTACTGGGGGTTCTCGCCGGCGAGTGACCCGGCCGGCGGGTATCGCGAGTACGGCGTCGACGCCATCGGCATCGAGCCCAACGGATATGCCGCCGACGTCGACCGGTTGACCCTCGTCGACGCCGGGTGGGCCGACCCCGCCTGCCCGCGCCCGCCGGCGCCGATCACCGACTACGGCGAAGGGGTGGTGACGCCCCATGCCGCCTTCTTGGCCCTCGACGTCGCGCCCGACGCCGCGCTGACCAACCTGGCCAAGCTGGAGGCCGACTTCCCTGACATCTACGGGCGCGGCGGCTTCAAGGATTCGGTCAACGTGGCGACCGGCCAGATCGCCGACCGCTACCTCGCCCTCGATCAGGGAATGGTCATCGCCGCCATCGCCAACGAGCTCCTCGGCGACCAGTTCCAGGACTATCTGGCGGTCACCCTGCAACGGAGGGTGCAACCGCTGATGGCGATGGAGCAGTTCGGGGCCGGGCGAGTCGGGTCGTGACGGCGTCGCCGCTCGGTAGCGGCACGCCCGACGAGCAGGCGGCCGGCGTGGCATGGG
>JACCUL010000092.1 GCA_013811855.1 Acidimicrobiia bacterium | reverse complement strand
CCGCCGACCCGTGGCGGCGGACGTCGGGGTGGCGCCTCGGTGAGGCCCATCCGGTGACGGTGGAGCTGGCGACGGCCAGCGGCCCGACGCACATCGTCGACGTGCCGCTCGACGCCACCGCGCTCGGCTTCGACATCGCCCGCGTCGACGCCCACACCGTGTGGGTCGGTCGCCGCGGTGCGACCTGGGAGCTGCACCGCCCCGTCCACCGCGGCCGCGCCGACGAGGACGCCGGCCCCGAGCACGGCGACCTGGTCTCGCCGATGCCCGGGGCCGTCACCGCGGTGCACGTGGCCCTCGGCGATCACGTCGTCGCCGGTCAGCTCCTGGCCGTCGTCGAGGCGATGAAGATGGAGCACGCGCTGCGAGCGGCGTCCGACGGGGTGGTCACCGCCGTCATGGCGCGTCAAGGTCAACAGGTGCGACTCGGCGATCGCATCATCACTGTCGGACCGGCTGGGTCCGAGGAGGGACCATCGTCATGAGTTGGGAACTGGCCGAGGAGCACGAGGCGTTCCGTCAGGTCGTGCGGGACTTCGCCGAAAAGGAGCTCGGCCCACACGTGGCGCGTTGGGACGAGGAGCACCACTTCCCCGTCGAGGCGGTGCAGGCCATGGGCGACCTCGGCCTGTTCGGGATCGTCTTCCCCGAGGAGTGGGGCGGTGGCGGCGGCGACTTCGCCTCGCTGTGCGTCGCCATCGAGGAGATCGGGCGCGTCGACCAGTCGATGGGGATCACGCTCTCCGCCGGTGTCGGGCTGGGCGCCAACCCGATCTATCGCTTCGGCACCGACGACCAGCGCTCCCGCTGGCTACCCGACCTCGTCGCCGGCCGCGCCCTCGGCGCGTTCGGACTGACCGAACCCGACGGCGGCAGTGACGCCGGGGCCACGCGCTCGACGGCCCGTCCCGACGGCGACGACTGGGTGATCAACGGGTCCAAGGCGTTCATCACCAACTCCGGCACGCCGATCACGTCCGTCGTCACGGTCACGGCGCGCACCGACGACGGGATCTCGGCGTTCGTCGTCGAGGCCGGCACGACGGGGCTGATCGTCGAGCCGCCGTACCGCAAGATGGGGTGGCACGCCAGCGACACGCACGGCCTGACGCTCGACGACTGCCGGGTGCCCGATGCCAACCGTCTCGGCGAGCTCGGTTCCGGCTTCCGCAACTTCCTGACGATCCTCGATGACGGTCGCGTCGCCATCTCGGCCCTGGCGCTCGGGTGCGCACGGGCCTGCCTGGAGCAGTCGGTGGCGTACGCCAACGAACGCCAGGCCTTCGGCGGGCCGATCGGCCGCTTCCAGGGCGTCTCGTTCGCGCTGGCCGACGTGGCCGTCGCCGTGGAGAACGCCCGCAACCTGACGTACAAGGCGGCGTGGTTGAAGGACCAGGGACGGCCGATCGGCACCGCCGCGGCGATGGCCAAGCTGTACTCGACGGAGGCCGCCGTGCACGCGACGCGTGTCGCGACCCAGGTGTTCGGTGGGGCCGGGTTCATCGATGAGACGCCGGTCTCCCGCTTCTACCGCGACGCCAAGATCCTCGAGCTGGGCGAGGGGACGAGCGAGATCCAACGGATCGTCATCGCCCGCGCCCTCGGCCTGCCCCAGGACTGACGATGACGGCCGAGCTGCTGTGGTCGCCAGGGGTCGATGCGCCGAGCACGACCCGCATCGGTCGGTTCGCGGCGTGGGTGTCGGCGCGCCACGGCCTCGGTTTCCCACCGGGCGACTACGAGGCGCTGCGCCGCTGGTCGATCGGCGACATCGAGGCGTTCTGGACGGCCGTCTGGGAGCACTTCGACGTCGTCGGCAGGCGGGGAGAGAACGTCCTCGACGGTCGGGAACTGCCCGGCGCCCGCTGGTTCCCCGAGGCCCGGGTGAACTACGCGGAGCACGCCCTGCGCCACGACGGTGGCGACGTCCCGGCGCTCATCGGGCGGTCCCAGACGCGGGGCGACATCGTCGTGTCGTGGGAGGAGCTGCGCGCCAGGGTGGCGGCGTGCCGGGCCGGGCTGGAGCGCCTCGGCGTCACGGCCGGTGACCGCGTCGCCGCCTACCTCCCCAACGTGCCCGAGACCGCCGTCGCCTTCCTCGCCGCGGCGAGCCTCGGGGCCGTGTGGACGACGTGCGCCCCGGAGTTCGGCGTCCAGGCCGTGCTCGACCGCTTCGGGCAGATCGAACCGACGGTGCTGCTCGCCGTCGACGGCTATCGGTACGGGTCACGCGAGGTCGACCGCACGGCCGAGGTCACCGCGCTCCGGGCCGGCCTGCCGACCGTGCGCACGACCGTGGTGCTCGACCACCTCCGACCGGGCGACGCACCGCCGGACGGCACCATGGCGTGGTCGATGCTCATGGCCGAGCCCGCGTCGCGCGACCTCGAGTTCGTGCGCGTGCCGTTCGATCACCCGCTCTACGTCCTGTACTCGTCCGGCACGACGGGCCTGCCCAAACCGATCGTCCACGGGCACGGCGGCGTCCTGCTGGAGCACCTGAAGGTGCTCGGCCTGCACGCCGACCTCGGTCCCGCCGATCGCTTCACATGGTTCACGACCACGGGTTGGATGATGTGGAACTACCTCGTCTCCGGGCTGCTGCTCGGCAGCACGGTCGTGGTGTTCGACGGCGACCCCGGTCACCCTGACCTCTCGGTCCTGTGGCAGATGGCCGACGAGCTGGACGTGACGTGGTTCGGCGCCGGCGCGCCGTTCTACATGGGTTGTCGCAAGGCCGGGTTGGCGCCAGGGCGGGACCACGACTTGAGCGCGATCCGAGCGGTCGGCTCGACCGGCGCGCCGTTGCCGCCCGAGGGCTTCCGCTGGGTCTACGAGGCCGTGGGGCGTGATCTCCTGCTGTCCTCGATCAGCGGTGGTACCGACGTCTGCTCGGCGTTCGTCGGCGGGTGCCCATTGGTGCCCGTCTGGTCCGGGCGCATTTCGTGCCGCTACCTGGCCGCCGACGTGCGGGCGTTCGACGCGTCCGGGCGGGAGGTGTTCGACGAGCAGGGCGAGCTGGTGATCACCCAGCCGATGCCATCGATGCCGGTCGGCTTCTGGGGCGACGACGACGGGTCGCGGTACCGCGCCGCCTACTTCGACACGTTCCCTGGCGTGTGGCGCCACGGCGACTGGATCGAGATCGCCGACGACGGCTCGTGCGTGATCAGCGGCCGCTCCGACGCCACGCTCAACCGCGGCGGGGTGCGGATCGGCACCGCCGAGCTGTACCGGGTCATCGAGGACCAGCCCGAGATCGCCGACAGCCTGATCGTGCACCTGGAGGACGCCGACGGTCCGGGCCGAATCGTGCTGTTCGCCGTGCTCGAGGACGGCCGGGTGGGAGTGGTCGACGACGAGCTGGCCGGCCGGGTGCGGGCCGCGATCCGCACGACCCTGTCGCCCCGCCACGTACCGGACGAGATGCTGGCCGTGCCGGCGATCCCGACGACGCTCTCGGGCAAGAAGCTGGAGCTACCGGTCAAGAAGGTGCTGCGGGGCGCCGCTCCAGACACCGTCGCCAGCCCCGAGGCGCTGCGCGACCCGACGGCATTGGCGACCCTCGCCGAGATCGCCCGCGCCCAGGGGCTCTCTGGCCCGTTACCAGTGACCGAGCACCCGTAAAGGTCATCAGAACCCGAACGCGTAGCTTGCCGATCGCATGCCGATCCGCAACGTCCTGTTCGTCACGCTCGACCAGTTCCGGGGTGAGTGCCTGAGCGCGGCAGGGCACCCGCTGGTGCGGACGCCCACGCTCGACGGGCTGGCCACCGAGGGGGTGCGCTTCGCCCGCCACTACAGCCAGGCCGCACCGTGCGCGCCGGGGCGGGCCAGCCTCTACACGGGCATGTACCAGATGAACCACCGGGTGGTCGCCAACGGGTCGCCGCTCGACCGGCGGTTCGACAACGTCGCGCTGGCCGCCCGGCGCGCCGGGTACCGGCCAGCGCTGTTCGGCTACACCGACCAGGCCATCGATCCCCGTGAGGCGCGGGGACCGCGGGACCCGTTGCTGTTCACCTGGGAGGGCGTGCTGCCCGGCTTCGACGTCGTCGTCAAGCTGGCCGACGACGAGGTCCCGTGGGTCGAGTGGCTCGGTCGGCTCGGGCACGACACGTCATCCGGGGCGCACGGACTGCTCGCCACCGAGCACGAGCGCCCGGCCGAGCACAGCGTGTCCGCGTTCCTCACGGACCACGCCGTCGACTGGCTGCGCCGTCAGGACGAACCGTGGTTCGCCCACCTCTCGTATCTCCGCCCCCACCCGCCGTACTCGGCGGCCGGGCACTGGGGTTCGCGCTACGACCCCGCCGACGTCGAGCTGCCGATCCCCGCCCCGGCCGACCTCGACCGCTACCACGAGGCGGTCCTCGGCGTGAAGGAGGCCGCGGCCCCCGCCGACCAGGGCGGCGTCCGCCGCTTGCGGGCGCAGTACTACGGGATGATCTCCGAGGTCGACGATCAGTTCGGCCGCGTGCTGGGCGAGCTGCGGGCGCTCGGCATGTGGGAGGACACGCTCGTCGTCGTCACCGCCGACCACGGCGAGATGCTCGGCGACCACGGCCTCAAGGAGAAGCTCGGCTACTGGGAGCAGAGCTACCACGTGCTCGGCATCGTCCGCGACCCGACCCGCCCGGCGGCGCACGGCACGGTCGTCGACGCGTTCACGGAGAACGTCGACGTGATGCCGACGATCTGCGACACGCTGGGGCTGCCCGTCCCGGCGCAGTGCGATGGCCTCCCATTGACGCCGTTCCTCGACGGTGCGGTGCCCGAGCGGTGGCGGACGGCGGCGCACTGGGAGTACGACTGGCGGGGCGAGCTCATCGGCCGGGTCGGCCACGACTGGCCGTGGGATCGCACACTGGAACGCCAACACCTCGCCGTGCTGCGGGCCGAGCACGCCGCCTACGTGCAGTTCGGCAACGGGTCGTGGCGCTGCTTCGACCTCGCCGGCGACCCGACGTGGCGGACCGTGATCGACGACCCGGCGGTCGTCCTGCCCCTCGCGCAGGAGATGCTGACGTGGCGGTCGCGGCACACCGACCGCACGCTCGCCGACATGCTCGTCCACGACGGCGGCATCGGCCGCTGGCCATCGCTGCCGGCGGGCTGGCGCGCCCGTCAGGCGGCGACAGCTCCGACGCCGCGCTGATCCGTGCTCGCGGCCACGCTGCTGGCGCTCGGATCGGCGGTGCTGCACGCCGGATGGAACCTCGTCGCCAAGCGCAGCGCCGACCCGTTCCTGGCGCTGTGGGGCCAGTTCGCCGTCGCCGCCGTCATCGGGGCGGTGGTGCTCCTCGCCACCCGCAGCCTGCCCGCCGGCGCCTGGGTCTGGGCGGCGATCGCCGGCACCGTGCACATCGTCTACGTCGCCGCGCTCGCCGGCGCCTACGACCACGGTGACTTCTCGGTGGCCTACCCGATCGCCCGCGGGGGTGGTGCCGTGCTGGCCGCGGTCGGTGGCGTCGTCGCCCTCGACGACCACCTGTCACCATGGACCGCCGTCGCCATCGCCATCGTGGCGGGGGGCATGGGGATCCTCGCCATCGGCGCCCACGGCCCGCAGGTGCGCATCGCCCTCGTCGTGGCGGTGACGATCGGCATCTACACGACCACCGATAGCCACGCGGCGCGCACCTACGAGACGCTGACGTACCCGTTCGCCACCTTCGTGATGACGGGCCTGTGCGTCTCCGCGTATGGCTGGTCGACTGGACGGGCGGCCGAGATGACCCGCACGATGCGCGTCAACTGGCGCCAGTACGCGCTGACCGGCGCGACGACCGTGACGACGTACACGATGGTCGTGCTGGCCGTGCGTCGGGCACCGGTCGGCTACGTCGCCGCGCTGCGCGAGTCGAGCGTCCTGCTGGCCGCCTTCCTCGGGGCCCGCTACCTCGCCGAACGCCAGGCCCGACGCCGCTCCGCGGCCGCCGTCGTGATCATGGGCGGCCTCGTGCTGCTCATCGCGACGGGCTGAGCTGCCTCCCGGCCACCGCCCGTACGGCCGGCGCGAACGGGCTCCAGGAGAACCACCGGGGCATCGCCCGGACCAGGCGCGGCGGTCCTTCGACGCGGATGGCTCCCGACGTCACGGCTTGCGACCACGACATCACGCCGCTGAAGACCTCGCCGAGCGTCGGGGTCGAGCACGTCACGACGACGTCGGAGTCGAATCCGGGGTGGGTCAGGCACACGGACACCTCGCCACGGTCGAAGACGTGCCACAGCGTCTGGCGAGTCGGCGCGGTGTGATCGAACTGCGCCACAACGCGCCCTGGCGGAAGGTTGGCGGTGTCGACCCGGTGGTGCATCCACCACATCAATGTGGTGGGTTCGACGTCGTCCGGCCGGCTCTCGTGGTACAGCCACTCGACCCGCCCAGTTCCCGAGCGCCATGATCACGGGCTCGAGGCCTTTCCCGGCCGGGGTCAGGTGGTACTCGGACCCGCGCCCGCTCGGCGCCGGCCAGCGCTCCACCACCCCTCGGCGCTCGAGATGGCCGAGCCGCTGGACGAGCAATGACCGGGAGATCCCGGGCAAGCCACGGGCGATGTCGTTGAAGCGAGTGCTGCCGAGAACGAGCTCGCGAACGATCAGCGGGGTCCACCGGTCGGCGAGGACTTTGGTGCCCATCGACAGCGGACAGAAGTTGCCATATTCGCCCATGGGTGAACTCTCGCGCCGTGGGGGTCTGGAGTCCAGATGTTGGACCGGCCAGGTCCAGATCCTGCACTGGCTTCGCATCTCGGAAGGTGGCACGTTCCCCCCATGACGATGACGATGTCCACCGAACGCCCGGCCGACCTGCACGCCTGGGCAGCCGAGCTCGGCGCCGTGCTCGCCGCCAACGCCCGTCGCCACGACGAGGACGGCACGTGGGTCCAGGAATCCTTCGAGCACCTCCGCGACCACGGGTACCTGGCGCTCGGCGTCCCGACCGAGCTCGGCGGGATGGGCGCCACGATCAGCGAGGTCGCCGCCGTGCAGCGCGAGCTGGCCCGCCACTGCGGCTCGACCGCCCTCGCCCTGTCGATGCACCAGCACGTCACCGCCTTCACGGCGTGGCGCTACCGGCGTGGCCTCCCTGGCGCCGAGGCGACGCTGCGGCGGATCGTCGACGACCGCATCGTGCTCATCTCGACCGGCGGGGCCGACTTCACCCACCCCCGTGGCACGGCGACCAAGGTCGACGGCGGCTACAGGGTCAGCGGGCGCAAGATCTTCGCCAGCCAGTCGCCGGCAGGCGCGGTCATGTCGACGATGTTCCCGTACGACGACCCGGAGCGCGGGATGCGCGTCCTGAACATGGCCGTCCCGTTCGCCGATCCGGGCGTCACCGTCCACGACACGTGGGACGCCATGGGGATGCGCGGCACGGCGAGCAACGACGTGACGATCGAGGACGTCTTCGTGCCCGACGAGAGGATCCTCGCCGATCGCCCCCACGGCGTCGTCGACCCGCCGCTGCAGGTCATCGCCACCATCGGCTTCTCGGTGATCAACGCGGTGTACCTCGGCGTGGCCGACGGCGCCGTCTCGTGTGCGCTCGCCGCCGTCGCCGGCCGGGCCGACGATCCGATCGTCCAGCGCCAGGTCGGCCTGATGCTGAACCGCCAGCGGATCGCCGCGTGGGCGCTCGACGGCGCACTCGCCCTCGTCGGCGACGACCCCCAGCCGTCGATGGAGACGCTCGCCGCCGTGATGGCCGCCAAGCGGGAGATCTCCATCGCCGGCATCGAGATCTGCGACCTGGCGATGGAGCTCGCCGGCGGCTCGGCCTACTTCAAGGGCTCGTCGATCGAGCGGGCGTACCGCGACATCCGCGGCGCCAAGTTCCACCCGTTCACGCCCGAGGCCACGCTCGTCCACGCCGGTCGCCTCGCCCTCGGCGTGCCCTGCGACGTGCTCTGAGGCACGTTCAACGACTCCTCGGCGGGCCAGCGCGCCGGCCGCTTTCGCTCCACGACCACATCAAGGGAGAACCACCCATGCAACGACGAGCATTGCTCGCGGCCATCCTCTCCGCTTCCGTCACCGGGCTGGTGCTCGGCCCGGCCGATGCGTCGCGGGCGCAACCGGCGACGGTCGGAGCCGCCGATTCCGAGTCCGCCGCCGGTGACGGTCGACCGACCCGCCTCGCGGACACCTATGTCACCGATTGGGATGCCGTCGGCGTCGCCGCTTTCACGGCCGCCGGGTTGTCGCCGGCCGAAGGCCACACGCTGTTCGCCTACGTCGCCATCGCCGTGTACGACTCGGTCATCGCCGTGAAAGGCGGTTACGAGCCGTTCGCCGTCGACGTCGACGCGCCGTGGGACGCGTCGGCCGCGGCGGCCGTGGCCGCGGC
>JACCUL010000091.1 GCA_013811855.1 Acidimicrobiia bacterium | reverse complement strand
GGCCTACGTCGAGCGGGGCATCCGCGTCAACGCGCTGGCCCCGGCGACGGTGGCGACGCCGATGGCCGCCCGCGCCGCCGCGGACCCGGACACGATGGCCTACCTGGAGCGCAAGCAGCCGCTGGCGGGCGGCATGCTCGAGCCGGACGACGTCGCCGACGCCGCCCTGTACCTGTGCGGCGGCGAGAGTCGCCGCGTGACCGGCCAGACGCTCGTCGTCGACGGCGGCTGGACCGTGCGGGGTGACGACCGGTGATCGAGCGACCGCTGCGCACGACCGTCATCGGCAGCTACCCGTTGCCTGGGTGGGTGGAGCTCGCCGCGGCCCACCTCGACGAGCTCGGCCCCGACGACCGCGCCGAGCTGCAGGACGACGCCGTCATCGCCGCCGTGCACGACCAGGTCGCCGCCGGGCTCGACGTCATCTCCGACGGCGAGCAGACGCGCCTGGACTTCAACCTGTCGTTCTACGGCTTCCTCGACGGCGTCGACCTGGAGGTCGAGCCGCGGCGCCGTTTCGGCCCGCCGGCCCACGACCAGCGCGGCCGCCACGCCGTCACCGGGCCGTTGACGGCCTCCCGCGGCCTCGGGGTCGTGGACGAGTACCGGCGGCTGGTCCGCCTGGCCCCGGACGCGTCGACGCCCACGCTCAAGGCCAGCGTTCCCGGGCCGTACACGTTGAGCGGCCGGTTGGTCCCCGGCGGCGAGCTGCCCGACCGGTGGGCCGTCACCGAGGCGCTGCTGCCGATCGTGCGAGCCGAGCTGCAGGCCCTCGTCGCCGCGGGCTGCGCCGAGATCACCGTCGACGAGCCGTCGATGAGCTGCTACGCCCACCGTGAGGATCCCGAGCGCTTCGTCGACATCTTCAACCGCACCGTGGCGCCGGTCGTCGGGCGCTGTCGACTGTCGACGCACCTGTGCTTCGGCAACTACAAGGGCCGAGCCGTCGGGCTGCGCCGCTACTCGCCCATGTTCCCGGCGTTCCACTCGATGACGCTCGACGAGATCCACGTCGAGATGGCCAGCCGGGAGCTGGCCGAGCTGGAGGTCGTCGCGGAGATCGCCGAGCACCACGACGTGGCCGTCGGCATCGTCGACGTGAAGAGCTACTACGTCGAGCCGCCCGACCTGATCGCTGATCGGGTGCGCCAGTGCCTGCGCCACGCGTCGGCCGAGCGGCTGGCGTTCGCGCCCGACTGCGGCCTGTCGCAGACGGCGCGCTGGGCGGCCCGCCAGAAGCTGGCCAACATGGTCGCCGGCGTGCGCATCGTGCGCGACGAGCTCGCAGGATGAAACTCATCGCCCCGGTGCTGGCCGACGACGAGCTGCTGGCCGACATCGCCGCCGGTGCCGACGCCGACGACGGCCGCGTCCGCCTGTGGTGGCTCGGCCAGGCCGGCTTCCTCGTGCAGTGGCACCGCCACCACCTGCTCATCGACCCGTACCTCTCGAACTCGCTCACCACGAAGTACGCCGACACCGACACACCCCACGTCCGCCTGACCGCGAGGGCGGTCGACCCGCACCGCCTCGGGATGATCGAGGTCGTCACGTCGAGCCACAACCACACCGACCACCTCGACCACGAGACGCTGGGGCCGCTGCGCGACGCCAACCCGACGCTGGCGATGGTCATCCCCGAGGCCAACCGGGCCTTCGTCGCCGAGCGTCTGCGCACCGACCCGGCGTGGCCCGTCGGGCTGACTGACGGCGCGTCGACGCAGCTCGGTCCCTGGCGCCTGACGGGTCTCGCCGTCGCCCACGAGCAGCTCGAGACGGACGATGCCGGACGCCACCGCCACCTCGGCTACGTCGTCGAGGTCGGGCCGTTCACGCTGTTCCACTCCGGCGACGCCGTGCCCTACGTCGGCATGGTGGAACGCTTGATCGCGCTGCTCGGCGGGCGCCCGCTCCACGTTGCCGTGCTGCCGATCAACGGCCGGGTGCCGGCACGGCGCGTCCCGGGCAACTTCTGGGGTGACGAGGCGGCCACGTTCGCCCATGCTGTCGGCGCCCGGCTCGTCGTGCCGATGCACTACGACATGTTCGCCTTCAACACCGAGACGCCGGCGCGGTTCGAGGAGACGGCTCGTGCCCTCGGCCAGCCCCACCGTGTGCTCCGCGGCGGCGAGCGCCTGGAGATCACGCCCACCACCGAGAGCGAGGACCGACCGTGACCGAGACCCAGACCTACACCGTCGACAACCTGACGCCCGAACGCGTCGCCAAGGTCATCGACCACTCGTTGCTCAAGCCCGAGCTGACGCTCGGCGAGGTGCTGGCGGGGTGCGCGGTGGCCGTCGAGTACGACGTCGCCTCGGTCTGCTGCCGGCCGCTCGACGTCGCCCGTTGCGCCGATGCCCTCGCCGGCACGGACGTGCTCGTCGGCACGGTCATCGGGTTCCCGCACGGCTCCCATCTCACGGCGACGAAGGTGTTCGAGGCCGAGCGGGCGATGGAGCAGGGCGCCGTCGAGCTCGACATGGTCATCGCCATCGGCATGCTGCGCTCCGGTGAGCTCGCCTACGTGCACGACGACATCGCCGCCGTCGTCGCCGCGACTGGTGACACGGCGATCGTCAAGGTGATCCTCGAGAACGCCTACCTGACCGACGATGAGAAGGTGCAGGGCTGCCGGCTCATCGAAGCGGCCGGCGCGGCTTACGTCAAGACGTCGACCGGGTACGCGCCGACCGGCGCCACCGTCGCCGACCTCCGCCTGATGCGGGCGTCGGTGTCGCCGGCGGTCAAGGTCAAGGCGGCCGGCGGCGTGCGGACACTCGACGCGCTGATCGACTGCCTGAACGCCGGCATCGACCGCTGCGGCGCCACGGCGACGGCGGCGATCATCGACGAGCTGCGGACCCGCCGGGCCGCCCGGTAGTCACTCGTGGCCCGCTGGCTCGGTCTCGACCTGGGCGGGACCAACATCAAGGTCGTCGTGCTCGACGACCGTGCCGACGGCCCCCCGTTCGTGCTGGGCTGCGACTCGGTGCCCACGAATGCCGACGACGGCCCGGCCGCCGTGGTCGAGGGACTCGTCGCCGCCGGGCGGGCCGCCATCGACCGCTGGGGCCCGGTGGACGCGGGCGGGGTCGGCG